>DATCZS010000128.1:0-4374 GCA_036525795.1 Acidimicrobiia bacterium
GAGGCCTGCAAGGGGGTGATCAGCCATCCGACGGCGAAGAAGACCAGCATCAGGTGCAGCGGCGCCCGGACGAGGCTGATCGCGGCGACGAGTACGCCGATCCCGGTCAGCGCCCACGAGATGACCGATGTCGGGCGGAGCCGGCGGCCGAGTACGGCGACGAGGCCTGCGGCCAGCACCATGGGGACGACCTGGGAGGCTTCGATGGCGGCGAACCAGGTCTCGGGGACGGCCAGCACGTCGACGATGAAGGGGACCAGCAAGACGTTGACTGCGCCGAGGCCGAACATGACGATGGCCGCGCCGATCATCACGCCGAGCAGGATCCGAGACCGACCGACACTGGCGATGCCGAATCTGACGTCTGCCCAGATGCGGGGCGTGGTGGGGACGGCCTCGGGGGCGCCGTCGGTTCTGATGAGTCCGATGGCGGTGAGGGAGATGAGGAACGTGGCGGCATCGATGACGTAGGCGAGTGCGAGGGTGTCGAAGGCGGCGGCGATCACGCCGGCGACTGCGGTGCCCACCAGGCCGGCCGCGACCTGGGTCATCTGCGAGAACGAGTTGGCCGCGAGCAGCTGGTCGGTGGGAACGATGCGAGGCACCAGGGCTCCCCTGGCGGGGTTGAAGAACGTGCCGAGTGCCGCCTGGATGAACGCCACCGCGTACAGGAGCCACATCCGGTCGGGGGTGGTCACCAGGAGAAACAGGAGGACGAACGACGTCCGCAACAGGTCGGAAACGATCATCACCCGCGTGCGATTCCAACGGTCTACGTAGGCTCCGGCCACCATGCCGAACAGCAGGGTCGGCATGGCCACGGCGACGGCCGTGGTGGCCACTGCCGCCGTCGAGCCGGTCAGACGCTGGGCGGTGAGCAGGAGGGCGAGGTTGGTGAGAGCGTCTCCGAAGTTGGAGACCGCCTGACCGGTCCACAGGAGCCGGAAGTCCCGAATCGCGAAGAGCGCCCTCACGGAATACGCCGGGAGGAAGGGTGGATCACGTGGAGCACGCCGATGGGGACTCCGTCGTCGTCGGGGTCCCCGTACCGGTCGAGCAACTCCTCGAGGTCGCCGATGAGCTGTGCCAGCCGCTCGGGGGTCAGCCGCGTCAGCCGCCTGCCGAGCGAGACAGAGCGCATCGCCTGGTCGTCGTGCATCTCCACCAGGCCTTCATCGACCGCTCGCACGAAGTCGGCTCTGGTGGATCCGAGGAGCGCGGACATGATGGCGTCGGCCACGGCGCGTGACGGGGCGCCGTGGAGGAATGTCTCGGACGGCTGGTAGCTCTTGGCGGCTGCCTGATAGAGCTTCTCGGTCATCGCTCCCGCCTGCCTGGTGGCGGCGACTGCGATGATTCCGGCCTCTTCCAGTGCGCCGACGTGGTGATACAGCCGGGTGCGGGGGACACCCATCGCCTGGGCGATCTCGGACACCGAGTGGGGAACCGCGGTGAGTTCGAGGATCTCGACCTTCGTGGGGTCGGCCAGGAGCTCGAAGGTCTGGACGTCGTCGATCCAGAAGACCTCTTTCGGTTCGAAGGTCATCGCCTCCCCCGACCACCGTTGCGGCGATCGCTCCAGCGGCCGGTGGTGTGGTGGGTGCGCAGCCGTTCGGCCTGCAGGACCCTGGTGATGCTCTCGAGGTGGTACATATCCGTTCCTTTCGTTCAATACATTTGAACGTTAGGTACGAACATACATTCAACAAGTCTGAATGTCAAGGGTGCTTGAATAAAATCATCTGAGGGACCGATCGAGGACGACCTGGCCCGAGCGCCGGGACCCATGGGCCGATCCTTCCGACGGTGGGGGGAGTTCAGCCTGGCGGCCGGCGGCCCGCCGCGTCGCGGGCGGTTCGCGCAGCCGCCAGATGGCGGCGGAGCACGAAGAAGGGGACCAAGGCCGCCAGGGCGATCACCGACCCGACCGCGGCGGCCACCGCGAATCCGTCGGCGATGGCAGCGGCCGCATCGCCCGAGGCGCCGGAGGCATCGCCCGACAGCAGGGAGCGAACGGTCTCGACGTCTCCCACTGCACGTCCCACCACCGCCAGGATCACCGACCCTCCGATCGCCGCACCGAGGGTGAATCCGAGGTTGCGGTAGAACTGGTGGGCCGAGGTGGCGCGGCCGATCTCATCGGATGGCGAGAAGGATCGCAAGAGGGTGAGGCCGGCGTTGGTGCTGATGCCGATGCCCACCCCGGCCGTGAACAGCGCCGCGAAGACCGCCGGAAGCGGGGCATCGGCCAGGCCGAGGGCCGCCGCCACCATGAGGGAAGGAATCGTGAACGCGAAGCCCGCCCCCATCACCGACGTGTCGGCCATGCGGTCCAGCAACCTGGGGGACAGGTTGGCGCCTGCGGTCCAGCCGATGGTGAAGAAGAGCACGGACCACGCGGTGAGCCCGGGTCCGCCGCCGCGGGCGCCCTGGACGTAGAGGGGGACGAAGGCGTTGGTGGCAAAGGCACCGGTCAGCACCAACGCCAGGGACATCGCCAATGGGCCGAGAGGGCGGAAGAGAAGGTGGCGCAGTCGCATCACCGGCTGCTCGGAGCGCTTCGCGTGCCACCGGTAGACGGCGGCCAGACCGATCGCGGCGAGAAACCACAGGATGGATGCGGAGCCCAATCGATCGACCGCCAGCAACAGCGCGAGGTTGAAGCCGAGCACCAGGGTCACCCCGACGGCATCGGGGCGGCGACGCCCCCGGGCGGCCGGCGGACCGGGGAGCGCCTTCCATCCGGCGAAGAGCGCCAGGAGCCCGAGGGGCAGGTTCACGAGGAAGATCCAACGCCACGAGAGGGCCGTCAGCATGACCGCGGCGATGGCAGGGCCCGCCACACCCATCACGCCCCAGACGGTCGAATTGGCGGCGAAGGCCCGGCCGACGAGGTGTTCCGGGAACACGAGACTGACCCCGGCGAGTCCGGTGGCGATGACCAGGCCCCCGCCGACCCCCTGCAGCACCCGGGCGACGATCAACAGCGGCATGGTCGGCACGAAGCCGGCGGCAACCCCTCCGACCGTGAACACGACGACGGCGACTCTGAACATCGTCTGCACCCCGACGGCATCCACGAGCGGGCCGGCTGTGACCGTGGCGATGCCCGACATCAGGAGGAACGACGTGATCACCCAGGGGAGGAGCGCCACGCCTCCGAGATCCGCCGCCACCTGGGGCAAGGCCGCCACCACGGCCAGGCCCTCGAACGCGACGAGGGCCACGGTCGTGTAGATGGCGATCGAGGCGGGCAGCAACTCGCGCGAGAGGACAGAGGTCGGTTGGGTCACCGCATGAAGATAGCGATGGCCTCTGCCAGTGCGCCTATCGGGCGGGGCCTCGGGACTCGATGCTGCGGGATGGCTCTCGATGCCCGGTGGTGCGCGTTCGACGGCAGGGCCGCTCGACGGGCGCCTGGTTCAGCGGGTCACCAGCTCCTTGGTGTCCTCGAAGGCGGTCTTCAGGTCTTCAAAGGCGGTCCGGAGCCCCTCGGACAGGATCCCCCAGACGTCTGCGGCTCTGTCGCCCGCCGATGCCAGCTGGGTCCGGGCCGTCTCGAGCCGCCCTTTCATGTCTTCGATCATCGGCAGGGCCTCGTCCCGCAGCTCCATCCTGGCGAGCGATGCCCGAAGCTCGAGGTCTTCGATCCGGGCCATCCACGTGTCCAGCTGGGTGTCGGCGATGAGCGTGGTCATGTCCGCCACCTGCCGGGCCAGTCGATCCACCTGGCGTTCGAACGTCTGCGCCCCGGACTCGGCCGCCTTCTCCATGGCGTCGAGCCGGTCGTAGTAGTCGGGCAGTTCCAGCAGGTGGGCCCAGGCGATCTTGGCGGTGACCACCGGGTCATCACCCGTCACGTTCGTGCGGGAATCGCGCGAGCCGTGCTCGAGCTCTACCTCCATCCCCTTGGCCAGATCGTCGATCGTGAAGTCGGCATGCTCGAAGTCGAGTCCGATCCGCGACGCCACCTCGCGGACGAGTTCGGTCGTGAACGGCATGGGAATCCTCCTGATCCCTCGTTGCTTCGAGTGTCTCGCGACCGCTCCCGGCGGGGTAGTGAGCGAAGGGCCCTTCCGGGCCCGCACCCCTGGCACCGGCGCAGCAACACAGCCCTTCCGGGCCGTGGTGGGCCGCCCCGAAACCGGCGCCACGCGCGCCACATCGGTAGCCTCGGCGCAGTGGTGCGCTTCGGCATCTTCCCTTCGCCGGCTCTCGAGGATCTCCGCGTCACGCTGGAGGCGGTGGAGGCCGCCGACCGTGACGGCCTCGACCTGATCGGGGTCCAGGATCACCCGTACGTCGATCGGTTCCTCGATGTGATGATCCTCATCACCTGGTTGTCGGCGGCCACCGACCGGGTGACGTTCCTCA
>DATCZS010000129.1:0-38750 GCA_036525795.1 Acidimicrobiia bacterium
GGTGGTGGCCCCGCCCTTCACGTCGCTGCGTTCGGTGGCAGGGCCCTTGCTGGTGGCCGAGGTCGAGTCGCTCGGTCGCTTCCTCACCGACCCGGACCGTCCATACGTGGTCGTGTTGGGCGGTGCGAAGGTGTCTGACAAGCTGGGCGTCATCGCCAACCTGCTCCCCACGACCGACGTGATGCTCATCGGCGGGGGCATGTGTTTCACCCTGATGGCGGCCGAAGGCTACGAGGTGGGTTCCAGCCTGGTCGAAGAGGACATGATCGAAGAGGTCCGCCGGCTGCTGGAAGGACCCCATGGCGACCGAATCCAGCTCCCGCTCGACATCGTGGTGGCGGATCGGTTCGCCGAAGACGCCCGCCACGAGGTGGTCGACGCCGGCGACATGCCGGAAGGTTGGATGGGACTCGATATCGGGCCCCAGACCGTGGAGCGTTTCGCGCGTGTGGTCAAAGGGGCGGGCTGTGTGTTCTGGAACGGTCCGATGGGGGTGTTCGAGTGGCCCGCCTTCCGGGGCGGAACCGAAGCGGTGGCCAGGGCCATGGCCGAGAGCCCGGCGTTCACGGCAGTGGGCGGGGGAGACTCGGCGGCGGCGCTGCGGCTGTTGGGATTGGAGAAAGAGGTGAGCCACCTGTCCACAGGGGGCGGCGCCGGACTGGAGCTGTTGGAGGGCGGCGTACTTCCCGGAGTGGCGGTCCTCGAGAGATGGGTGAGCTGATGGAACGAAAAGACCTGATCGTCGGAAACTGGAAGATGCACGCCAACCACCTGGAGTCCATCCAGATGGTGCAGAAGCTCTCCTACCGGCTCGAGAACTCCGACTACGAACGGGTCGACGTGGTGGTGGCCCCGCCCTTCACGTCGCTGCGTTCGGTGCAGACCGTGATCGAAGCCGACCGCATGCGCATCGGCCTCGGCGCCCAGCACGTGCACTGGGAGGAGAAGGGGGCCTTCACGGGGGAGATCTCCCCGGCGATGCTCGCCAAACTCTCGGTGCGGCATGTGATCGTCGGCCACAGCGAACGGCGGGCGATGTTCGGCGAGACCGACGAGACGGTCAACAAGCGCGCCAGGGCCGTGCTGGCCAGTCAGATGACTCCGATCATCTGCGTAGGGGAGACCCTCGACCAGCGGGAGGCCGGCCAGACCGAAGAGGTGGTGGTCACCCAGGTGAGGGGCGGCATCGCCGGCATCGAGGCGGAAGCGCTGGCCCGGTCCAGCATCGCCTACGAGCCGGTGTGGGCCATCGGCACCGGACGCAATGCCGACCCCGACACCGCCGGTTCGGTGGTCGAGCTGATCCGGGACACCGTGCGGTCGGGAGCAGGAGACGAGGCGGCCGACGGGGTCCGGATCCTCTACGGGGGATCGGTCAACCCGGGCAACATCAAAGGATTCATGGCCAAGCGTCACATCGACGGTGCGCTGGTGGGCGGGGCCTCCCTCGACCCCGACACCTTTGCTGCCGTGGTCCGCTACTGGATGTGAGGGGAGAGTGATGTCCACTTTGGTGCTGCTCCGCCACGGCGAGAGCACATGGAACCTTGAGAACCTGTTCACCGGCTGGACCGACGTCGACCTCACCGACAAGGGGGTGGCGGAGGCGGTCGCATCCGGGGGGATGCTGACCGAAGAGGGGATCCTGCCCAACGTGGTTCACACCTCGGGGCTGCTGCGGGCGATCAAGACCGCCGATCTGGCGCTGGAGGCGATGAATCGTTCGTGGTTGCCGGTGCGGCGGCACTGGAGGCTGAATGAACGCCACTATGGGGCTCTCCAGGGGTTGAACAAGGCACAGACCGCTGCCCTCCATGGAGACGACCAGGTGCACGTGTGGCGCCGCTCGTACGACATCCCGCCCCCGCCGTTGGAACTCGACGACGAGCGACACCCGCGGTTCGACCCCCGCTACGCCGGCCTCGCCCCCGAACAGCTTCCGGCCACCGAGTGTCTCGCCGATGTGGTCGAGCGGATGCTGCCCTACTGGTACGACGCGATCATCCCCGATCTGCATCGGTTCGGGACGGTGCTGGTGGCGGCCCACGGCAACAGCCTGCGCGCCCTGGTCAAGCACCTCGACGGGATCTCCGACGACGAGATCCCGTCGCTCAACATTCCCACCGGCATCCCCCGGGTCTATCAGCTGGGCGACGACATGCGCCCTGTGGGAGAAGGGCGCTACCTGGGCGACCCGGAGGCGGCGGCCGCTGCGGCGGCGGCGGTGGCGGCGCAGGCGCAGCAGAGATAGCGATCAGATCGGCCGACCTCGGTTTCGGGTCCCGGGTGCCGGCCGGAAGCGATAACGGGATGCGGGGGATCGACGGGTATAGTGATGTCTCCGGTCGGTGGATCCTCTGACAGAGATCGCCGGTTCGGTGTGCACAGGCCGCAACTCACAGAGTCATCATGGGTGTTCTCACCGTCATCGTCGTCATCCTCCACGTCATCGTCTCGCTCGGACTGATCGGGCTGATCCTGCTCCACGCCGGGCGGGGCGGCGGTCTGTCCGACGTGTTCGGCGGAGGGATGGGCCCCTCGTCGCTGGGCGGGTCGACGCTCGCCGAGCGGAATCTCGATCGCCTGACGGTGATCGTGGGGCTGGCGTTCACCGTCACCACGATCGCTCTCACCTGGTTGCTGACCTGATCCACCCGGGACGTATACTCCCGGCGCTCTCGTCGGAGTGGCGGAATTGGCAGACGCGCTAGGTTGAGGGCCTAGTGTCCGAATAGGACGTGGGGGTTCAAGTCCCCCCTCCGACACCAACAAACCCCCAGGTCACAGGCCCGGGGGTTTGTTCGCGTAGAGAGGTGTGGATGGGAGCGCAGCTGTCGTTGCAGGAGTCGACACCCTCAGGATCGCTGCCCCAGCCGCGCAACGGTCGAGATCAGGGAGATCCCGACCGCAATGCCGGCGGCCAGGATCGGGAACATCCCCCGCACGGAGTTCCCGCGCTCCATGACGATCACCATGGCGATGATGGCCAACCCCCAGATGACGACATTGATCATGGCGAGAGTTCGTGCGCTGCGGGCCAGCTTGGCCTGTTCGGAGTTCGCATCCGGCATGGTTCGCCTCCACGGTTCCCAACCCGTCAGGATGCCGGAACCGAGCATCGGATTCGTCATGATGTTGCGCCACTGGGGACGCTCTTTTCACCCTGTGCAATCGAGTCACTGCCCGATAGGGGATTTCGGCAACGCACTCGAACATGGCGAGGCTTAGCCCCGTAGGACCGCCGGTGACCCGTTCCCGGCGCCGCTGACGGTTGACAGCTCTGTCCCCGATCGCCCCGTCCGGCACCTACAAGCCGCCAGGTGACAGGTCCCGGGGAGTACTCCGAGTGATGGCGTCGGCACAACTCTGTCGAAGCCGACCGACCTGGCCCCGGCGTCAGCCGGCGGCGGCGTGCTCGTGAGCGTCGGCGTCCTCGGACGCGTCTGCAGGCTCGTTGGCGTAGAGGTCTTCATCACCCCACGCTGGCGCGTCGTCGCCCGCAGGTTCGGGGACGTCCTCGTCGACTACCGCCGGGGACGAGCCGGCCGAGATCGAGAGGATCGCCAGGCCGAGATCCGTGATGTCGACCTTGTTGCCCGACTCGGTTTCGATCACTTCCACCCAATCGATGGCGAGCATCCAGGCGAGTACGTCGACGCCGGTCGGGGCCTTGGACGCCTTCACGGCTTCGATCAGCGACTTGCGCTCCGGGCGCGGGTGATCGAGATACCCTTCGAACGCCTCGACCGAAGGCCGGACGGGCTGGTGGCGGAGCACGTCGAGATAGCGCAGGCCTTCGACGGCCGCCTGGTTGAACAGGTCCTGCATGAGGTCCTCCCTGGTGGCAGAGCGTGTGTCCGTATCCATCGGCGCGAAGTCGACGCCTCTCGATGGGAAATTTCGCATCCAACGGAAGGACTAGTCAGCGAGGGCGGCACCGGGAAGGGGTAGCATGCATGTGGGCCGTCCTGTGGCCCACATGTCACCTCTGGACAGCGGAAAGACAGACGATGCTCTCTCGCAAGACGTGGTTCTTTCTGGCGGTGCTGGTCGTCGGCCTGGGAATGTGGCACGCCTTCCAGGAGGTGGAAGTCGTCTACTCGAGCAGGACGTTGAGCGACGGGACGCTGTTCGTCTCCTCCGTTCACTGCGGAAACGGGCCGGCGATGGTGTTCGCCGGGCAGTACTCGGACGACATCCGGGGTCCCGCCACCCAGGCCGACTGCCTGCGGTCGGGGCGCACCCAGGTGGCCGAAGTGTTCGGATTGGCGTTCGTGGCAGCGATCCTGATCTACGTCGGATTCCGGTTCGGAAAGGAGCCGCCGCGCCCGATCCGTGAAGAGCTTCCCGACCTTCCCGGAGGCGAGAAGGAGGTCCACGGACGCCGAGGATCCCGGGACCCGGGCGACTGAACGCTCAGCCTTGGCCGGCCACCTGCCGCATGAGCTGTGCCAGGTTGTGGAGCGCGGTCTCGGTTCTCGCCATCGTCGCGAACGTCTTCTCACAGTCCTCCCGTGAGTCGAACCGGAGGCTGTCGGACGCAACGGGGTAGTCCATTCGGGCACACGTCACTCTGATCTCCTCGGCCTGAACCGGATCGATCACGTCGAGTTCGTCCATCGGAGAGCGACAGGCGGCGAGTGCGAGCCAGAGCGACACCGCTGCGAGCACCTTCCTCGACACCCGTCGAACTCCGGGATCGGCCCCGCCGGCGGCGCCCAACCTGTCGTCGGGACTCACCGCTCCGCGGCCGCCGTCTCGCGAGACCGCCGGCCCGGCGTCGGCCCCCTGGTGTTGGTCCACAGCACCGTCGGGATGAGCGCAATGGCCGCGACCACGATGATCAGCGGGCCGTAGCGGGCCATCGTCTCATATGCTCCGGTTGCCTCCGCCACGGCCGTTCCCAGCAACGCTCCGACGGGCAGGGTGGCGTATGCGATGTTGCGGGTCGCCGCCAGCACGCGACCCATCATCACGGGAGGGGTGTACACCTGGCGGATGGTGGCAATGGCCACGTTGGCCGCCGCCAGCCCGACGAAGGCGATGAAGACGTAGCCCAGGCCGAGCAGACCGAGCGGACGGTTGACGAAGATGGTCAGCGCGGTGCCGAAACAGCCGATGCCCAGCACCATCGTCTTGCCGAGGCCGATGACGCGGGTGATCGCAGGGGCGGTCACCGCCCCCGTCGTCGCGCCGATCCCGAACATGGCGAACAGCAGGCCGAGCTGGAAGTCGGAGGAGACACCCACCACCTCCTTGGCGAGGATCACGAACGTCGCCTCCACGAAGCCTGTGACGAGGTTCATCACGGCGATGGCGATCGTCGAGACCCGCAATCGGATCTCGCTCCATACGTAGCGCAGACCCTGAAGAAGGTCGGTCAGGAATGCCGAAGGGGGCAGCTCGCTCGGCGGACGGCGCACCGAGCCGAGCAGCACCAGGCTGGTGGCGGATGCGACGAAGGTGAGGGCGTCGACGATGAACACGGTGTAGAAGCCCTGCAGCGTGATTAGCAGACCGGCCAGCGGCGGGCCGAGGGCGTCGCCCAGGGTCATCGTGGCGGTGATCCGCCCGTTGGCGCTCGACAGGTCCCGCGGCCCCACGATTGCCGGGAGCAGGGCGAAGAGGCCGGTCTCGAAGATGTTGGTCATCCCCCCGACCAGGAAGGCAATAGCGAACACCGCCAGCAGCGCCGAGGACTGGCTTCCTTCGGCGACAGGATCCGCGCGGGCGACCGTTGCCAGATAGAAGAAGGCCACCGCCCGGCCGACGTCGGAGAGGATCATCACCGGTCGAAGGGGCACCCGGTCTATCAGGACCCCTCCGAAGATGCCGAGCAACAGGACCGGGAAGGACTCCAGAGCGTATGCGATCCCCAACTCGATCTCGCCGTTGTCTGCCAGATGGGCGACGAACAGCGGAATGCTGATGTATGCCATCTTGTCGCCCAGCTGGGACACCGCCTGGCCCAGCCACAGGACGCGAAAGCGTCTCCCGAGCGGAGTCGTGTCGGCTCGGTGCTTCCCTCGCGTGAGCGTCGATCCCCCAGGCACCACGGCGAGGATAGGTGCGCAACCGCGGCGTCGGCTAGCCTCGACCTCATGGCTGATCCGAAGGAAATCCCACAGCTCGTCACCGAGCTGATGGACATGTCCAAGGAGTATCTCCGTCAGGAGACGATCGAGCCGGCGCGCCGGTTGGGCCGTTTCGCCGGGCTGGGATTGGGTGCCGGCTTCATCTTCGGGTTTGCCGCGTTGTTCTTCGGTCTCGGCGTCTATGCGCTGTTCCGAGTCGTGCTGCCCGACGGAGACTGGTGGCTGGTCGCGGCGCGCGGGTTCACCCTGGTAGTGCTCCTCATGGCGGCAGGCATGATCGGATGGAGGATGAGCAAGGCATGATCGAGCGCGCCGACATCGAAGCCAAGGCCAAGGAGATCGAGGCCGCCCTGGCCGAGACCAAGGAGGCCGCCAAGAACACCGCCGTGCTCGCCGCGGTGGCCGTCGTCGCCGTCGTCGCGGTGGCGTTCCTCATGGGAAGACGGCGCGGGGCGAACACCGGCAAGGCCGTCGTCGAGGTCTACCGGGTCAGGTGAGCTCCGGCTCGGTGATCTCCAGTCGCGGGACGTCGCCCTTCCGGTGGCGAACCACGATCGTCGAGCCGACCGGGACCTGCTTTCGGTAGAGCAGCTCCTTCTGGGGGGCCGCAGTCTTGCGAAACCAGCCGAGCGCCAGCAGGGCGGCACCTGCCAGCAGTGTGCGTTGGTCGCCCTGCCGCAGCCCCCGGAAGAATCGCTGGGTACCGAGACCGATCATCTGGCCGGGGGAGGGGATCAGAGGCAACTGGACGCTCCGGTCGACATGTTCGCTACGGTACTCGTCTCCGGAAGACGACCAGACGAAGGAGCCCTTGATGCGCAACCAACGCTTCGTGAAAGTGGTCGCCTGGGCGGCCGTGCTGGCGTTGCTTCTGACCGTCGCCATATCCCTGGCGGGCGCCTTTCGATGAGAGTCATCCTCCGCCAGCCACGACGTGAGATCGAGGTGAGCGGGATCCGCCGGGTCGACAGGCTGCTGGAACACCTCGACATGGTGGCCGAGTCCGTGCTGGTGATCAGGGGCGACGAACTCCTCACCTCCGACATCGGCCTCGAGGAGGACGACGTGATCGAGCTGCGCCCGGTGATCTCGGGAGGCTGATATGAAGTGTCGAGTCTGCCGCGACCGCGCCGCCATCCAGGTGCGCCGCCACAACGCCAACTTCTGTCCAGAGCACTTCGTGGAGCACGTGCACCGGCAGGTGGAACGGACCATCCACGATCACCGGATGTGGGAACCGGGGGAGAAGCTGGTGCTTGGCGTTTCGGGAGGGAAGGACTCCCTCGCCCTGTGGGACATCCTCACCGACCTCGGCCACCGGGTCGACGGCGTGTACCTGCATCTGGGCATCGACGGGTACTCCAGTGACAGCCTGCAATTCTCCCAGGCGTTCGCCGCCGAGAGGGGGCTCGACCTGACGGTGGTAGACCTGCCCGCGGAGTACGGGTTCTCCGTCCCGGAGGCGGCGGCCGCGTCGAGGCGCGTACCGTGCTCGGCATGCGGCCTGTCCAAGCGCTACATCCTCAATCAGGTGGCCGAAGACGGCGGCTACGACGTGCTGGTGATGGGGCACAACCTCGACGACGAGGCCGCCACCCTCTTCGGCAACGTCATCCAGTGGAACATCGACTACCTCTCCCGGCAGAGCCCGGTGCTGCCCGCCACCGAGGGCGGGCTCGCCAGAAAGGTGAAACCCCTGATCCGGCTGGCCGAACGTGAGACCGCCGCCTACTGCGTGATCCGAGGAATCGACTACGAGGTGGAGGAGTGCCCGATGGCGGCCGGCAACACCGTCAACCGCTACAAGGAGTGGCTCAACCGCCTCGAAGACGCCTCGCCGGGGATCAAGGCCCAGTTCCTGTTCGGATACTTCGAAAGGGGAGCGCCGGTGTTCGAGGATGCGTCGGAGGATCCGGGCCTGCAGCCGTGCCAGGTGTGCGGCCAGCCCACCACCGGCGAGACATGCGCCTTCTGCCGTCTGCGCAACCTGACGGCGGTTCGCATCTCCGGAATGGAGGCCTGACCGTGGGGCGCCCGACCGTCGGACCGCTGCGCGAAGGTGAATCCGTTCTGCTCATCGACGGGAAGAGCCGGCGCTACCTGGTCAAGCTCGACGCGTCGGCCACGTTCGGCTCCCACCGCGGGGTGATCCCTCACACCGAGATCATCGGGACCCAGGACGGATCCACGGTATCGACGGCGTCCGGCGCAGAGTTCCGGGTGTTGCGTCCCCGCCTGGCCGACTTCGTGCTCAAGATGCAGCGGGGCGCGCAGGTCGTGTATCCGAAGGACATCGGCCCCATCGTGCTGTGGGCGGACATCGGGCCGGGAATGACGGTGCTCGAGGCAGGGACCGGTTCGGGTGCGCTCACCCTCGGCCTCCTGCGCGCCGTCGGCCCGGAAGGGCGGGTGGTCACCATCGAGCGCCGACCGGACCACCAGAAGCAGGCCGTGAAGACGATCACACGATGGTTCGGCGAGATCCCCGCCACCCTCGACATGCGCATCGGCGACGTGGAGGACATGGTGGCCGAGGTGCAGCCGGAGCGCATCGTCCTCGATCTTCCCGAGCCCTGGCACGTCGTGGCCGAGGCGGCTGCCCATCAGCCGACCGGAGCGGTGTTCGCCTCCTACCTCCCCACGGTGCCACAGGTGCAGACGCTGGTCGAGACCATGCGCGACTCCGGGGCGTTCGCCGAGATCGAGGTCTTCGAAACCCTCCACCGCACGTGGAACGTGAAGGGCCGATCGGTCCGGCCCGATCACACGATGGTCGGGCATACGGGGTTCGTCGTCACGGGCCGTCGCGTTGTACGTGTTTCGAACTCCGCACTCAGCGATCAGAACCAGGCTGGTGAAGGGCAGGCGATCGATCACCAACTCGACCGGTCATCCGATCAGACGTCGGACGCGGAAGAGGAGTAGCCGCCGGCCTGGAGCGCGTGGAGCATTCGGCGTCGGATGTGCGCGGTCAACGCGAACCGCTCGTCGACGGGGAAGATCCGGCTCAGCGAACACACCTCGACCGCAAGGTCCCGAGCGCGCACCCAGACCTCGAGTTCACGATGATCTCGCACACACGTGAGCTATCGGATAGTGCGTGTGCACACAAACCCTCGACAGGTGGCGTGTCGCCGGAGATCCCGGCCGACCCGGTCCGCCGCGCCCAAGACTCGAGACTCAAGACTCAAGACTCGAGACTCAAGACTGTTCTCGAGCCTCAGGCTCGAGAACTCAGGGCTCGATGAAGATGCACTCGCCGGGGCATTCCTCGGCGGACTCGATTGTGATGTCTTCTTGACCGACGGGGACCACAGCCAGTCCCTGGGCACCCTGGGGGTTGCCCTTCTCCTCGGCGAAGATGGTGTCGCCCTCCCTGACGTACGCCAGCCCGTCGTCGAGAAGGACGAACACGTCTGGGGCGATCTCTTCACACAGACCGTCGCCGGTGCAGAGATCCTGATCGATCCAAACCTTCATGTGCGTATGTCTCCCGGGAGCGCGTTCAGGGCGGAAGTGTAGACCGGACCGCGGTGCAATCGGTACCTGGCGCGAGCAACACCTGCCGGGAGTCCGATTGCCAGTTCGGGACCGTCCGTATACTGCGGGGAGGCCCACGCCAGGAGGTGCCGAGCGATGACCGACCCGATCCCGGGAGGCGACAGCGTCGCAGCGATGCGGCAGACGATCGCTTCCCTCGAAACCGAGCTGGCTCTGCTGCGCCGTCGCGGGCCGGAAGAGGACGGGCGGGTTCGACGGCTCGAGCGGCAGATCGCCGAGACCGGATCCCAGCTGGAGCGAGCCCGGTCGCAGAACGAGAAGCTCGCAGGGCTCCTCGAAGAGGCGAGAGAGCAGCTGGCGGTGCTCAGGGCCGAGGTCGAGAAGCTCACCACTCCGCCCAACAATTTCGGAACCGTCCTGGCGGTCAACACCGACGGCACCGTCGACATCATGACCGGCAACCGGAAGCTGCGCGTCTCGGCCCAACCGACCATCGAGGTGAAGCAACTCGCCGTCGGACAGGAGGTGCTCCTCAACGAGAGCATGTCCATCATCGACATCCGCACGTTCACCGATCAGGGTGAGGTCGTGAGGATCCGGAGCAAACTGGGCGACCGCCGCCTCGTGGTGATGGCCAACGCCGACGAGGAGCGCGTGGTGCAGTTGGCGGACACCCTTCCCGAGTCCGGTGTCCGCGTCGGCGATCACGTCAGGATCGATCCCCGCTCCGGGCTGGTCTTCGAAAAGCTTCTTCGCCCCGAGGTCGACGAACTGGTCCTGGAAGAGGTCCCGGATGTCACCTACGACCAGGTCGGCGGTCTGCGCGACCAGATCACCGACATCCGCGACGCCGTCGAGCTTCCGTACGTCTACAAGGACCTGTTCGGAACGTACGGGCTGGTTCCCCCCAAAGGCATCCTCCTGTACGGCCCTCCCGGCTGTGGCAAGACCCTCATCGCCAAGGCCGTCGCCAACAGCCTGGCCAAGGCGGTGTCCGAGCGAACGGGCAACCCCGACGTCCGGTCGTACTTCCTGAACATCAAGGGCCCCGAGCTGCTGAACAAGTGGGTGGGTGAGACCGAGCGCCAGATCCGGCTGATCTTCCAGAGGGCCAAGGAGAAGTCGGACGAAGGTGTGCCCGTGATCGTCTTCTTCGACGAGATGGACTCGTTGTTCCGGACCCGCGGCACCGGGATCTCCTCCGACGTCGAATCCACCATCGTCCCCCAGCTCCTCTCGGAGCTCGACGGTGTCGAATCCCTCAAGAACGTGATCGTGATCGGCGCCTCGAACCGCGAAGACCTCATCGATCCCGCCATCCTCCGGCCGGGCCGGCTCGACGTGAAGATCAAGATCAACCGTCCCGACCGCGAGGCAGCCAGGCAGATCTTCCACATCTACCTGTCCGGTGACGTGCCGTTCGACCAGGAGGAACTCGCCGGAGCGGACGGCGACATCGAGCTCTTGCTCGAAGGCATGATCGCCACCACGGTCGAGACGATGTATTCCACCGAAGAGGACAACCGCTTCCTCGAGGTGACCTACGCCAACGGCGACCGCGAGGTGCTCTACTTCAAGGACTTCTCGAGCGGGGCGATGATCGAGAACATCGTCAGGCGCGCCAAGAAGGACGCCATCAAGCGCGAGATCGACTCCGGACGCCGGGGTGTCCGCACCGAAGACCTGCTCACCGCGATCAAGCGAGAGTTCCGGGAGCACGAGGATCTGCCCAACACCACCAATCCGGACGACTGGGCGAAGATCTCCGGCAAGAAGGGCGAACGGATCGTCTACGTCCGCACCCTGATCGGGGACGAGGGCGAATCGAAGATGGTCGAGGGCGTGTCCACCGGACAGTATCTCTGACATGGCGCTTCCCCGGGTCATCGGAACCGAAACAGAGTTCGGGGTGACCATCCGCAACAAGGCGGATTTCAACCCGGCGTTGGCCTCCGCCCTGGTCGTCAACTCGTACCCGGGCCGCAAGGTGCAGGTTCAGTGGTCCTACGAGGAGGAGTCGCCCGGCCGGGATGCCAGGGGATTCGGCCATGAGGGCTTCGGGGTGGCCGATCCCGACTCCGCACTCGTCAACTCGGTGCTGTCCAATGGCGCCCGGGTGTACGTCGACCATGCCCACCCCGAATACTCGGGTCCGGAATGCGCGGATCCGCTCGAAGCGGCGCTCCACGACAAGGTGGGCGAACTGGTGATGTTCGAAGCCCTCCGCCGGGCACAGCGCACCCTCCCCTCCGGCCAGGTTCTCAAGCTCTACAAGAACAACAGTGACGGCAAGGGAAACTCCTACGGGGCCCACGAGAACTACCTGCTGTCGCGGGAGACGCCGTTCGGCCGGGTGATTCGCTACTCCATTCCGTTCTTCGTGAGCCGCCAGATCGTGACCGGGGCCGGCAAGGTCGGCTCCGAGAACGGCCGGCCCGGGATCCCGTTTCAGATCACCCAGCGGGCGGATTTCTTCGAAGAGCAGGTTGGGCTCGAAACCACCTTGAAGCGCCCGATCGTCAACACCAGGGACGAGCCGCACGGCGACCCGAGCAAGTACCGCCGGCTCCACGTGATCATCGGGGACGCCAATCTCAGTGAGACCCAGACCTTCCTCAAGCTGGGGATGACCGCGCTCTTCCTGGCGGCGCTCGAGGACGACGCCCTCCCCGAGACTCTCGAACTCGACGATCCTGTGGAGGCCTGCTGGCAGGTCAGCCACGACGTCGACCTCCGACGCCCGATCGGTTTGGAGGCCGGCGGATCGGCGACGGCCCTCGAACTTCAGTTCCGTTATCTGGGATGGCTCGAGAAATACGCCGAGGCCGAACTCGAAGGCGACGCGTGGGGGAGCGTGCTCGCCACCTGGCGTTCGGTGCTCGAGGATCTCGAAGCGGATCCGATGTCGTGCGCCGACAGGCTCGACTGGGTGGCCAAGAAGCGCATCGTCGACGGATACCGCGCGCGCGACGGCCTCGAGGCGCACGACTCCAAGCTGCGGGCCCTCGACCTCCAGTACCACGACATCGACCCTGCGCACGGCCTGTACCACCGGCTGGTGGCCGCCGGCAGGATGCAGCGGCTGTTCGACGATGGGGAGCTGGAGCGATCGATGTCCGAGCCCCCGCCGGGGACCCGGGCGTTCTTCCGCGGGCGCTGCGTGTCGCGATTTCCGACGGCGCTGGTGGCGGCCAATTGGGACTCGCTGGTATTCGACACCGGTGAACCGCATCTGCGGCGCATCCCTATGATGGAACCGCTTCGGGGAACCCGAGACATCGTTGGACCGTTGCTCGATCGCGTGGACGATGCGTCCGAGCTGATCGAGGCATTGGGAGGTTGACACATGACCGATCGCGACCGAACCGCGCCCCGCAAAGAGTCCGAGGAAGACGTCGTCGACGACATCTCCGAGGTCACCGAAACCGAGAGCGAGGGCGACTCCCTCGATGAGCTCCTCGATGAGATCGACTCCGTGCTGGAAGAGAACGCCGAGGAGTTCGTGAAGAACTACGTCCAGAAGGGCGGCCAGTGAACCTCGACGGACTCCTTCCGCTGGGGGCGCCCCTCCCCGGGTCGAGCTTCAGCGACCTCCTGAGTTCACTCGGCATGAATCCCCGCTGGGAGGTCCCCTCTCAGGCGGGCAGCCTTCGGGAGGTTCCGGAGGGGACCACCGTGCTCGCACTCCGTCACGCCGGGGGCGTGGTGATGGCGGGCGATCGCCAGGCAACGGAGGGCAATCTCGTCGCCCACCGCTACATCCAGAAGGTCTTCGCCGCCGACCACTTCTCGGTCGTCGCCATCGCCGGCACCGCCGGGCTGGCGGTGGAGATGGTGAGGCTGTTCCAGACCGAGCTCGAGCACTACGAGAAGATCGAAGGCACCCGGTTGTCGCTCGAAGGCAAGGCCACGTTCCTGGCCCGATTGGTGCGCCAGCAGCTCCCCCTGGCCTTCCAGGGGCTGGTCGTGGTTCCGCTGTTCGCCGGCTACGACGGGCAGGCATCCGACGGCAGGCTCTTCACCTATGACGTGATCGGCGGCCGCTACGAGGAGCGGGACTTCGGTTCGACCGGTTCCGGCTCACGGCTCGCCAAGTCGTATCTGCGCGGCGCCTTCCGTCCGGAGATGTCACACGAAGACGCGGTGCAGATCGCGGTCAACGCCCTGGTGGCCGCGGCGGAAGACGACACGGCGACGGGTGGCCCAGACCTCAAGCGCGGGATTCTCCCCACGGTCTTTTCGGTCGATGTGGACGGGGTGCGTGAGGTGCCAGACGACCAACTGAGGACGGCTGCCACCCACGCCCTGGAGACGATCCGATGAGCATGCCCTTCTACGTCGCTCCCGAACAGCTCGTACGGGACAAGGCGGAGTTCGCCAGGAAGGGGATTGCGAGGGGCCGGTCGATCATCGCCGTGGAGTTCGAGGGCGGGCTGCTTCTGCTGGCCGAGAATCCGTCGCGTGCACTGCAGAAGATCTCTGAGGTCTACGACCGGATCGGCTTTGCCGGGGTCGGCAAGTACAACGAGTTCGAGACGCTGCGCAAGGCGGGCATCCGGCAAGCGGACGTGATGGGCTACCTGTACTCGCGCTCGGACGTCACCGCCATGGGCCTCGCCACCGCGTTCTCTCAGACGCTCGGGCACATCTTCAGCCACGAGCTCAAGCCGTACGAGGTGGAGATCCTCATCTGCGAGCTGGGCGTCCCCGGCGGAGAGAACCGCCTGTTCAAGATCAGCTACGACGGGACCCTCTTCGACCTGCGCAATGTGGCGGCGATCGGAGGGAAGTCGGAAGCGCTGGAGGAGGTTCTGCGCAGCCGATTCCGGGAAGGGATGAGTCTCGACGAGGCCGTCGCCCTCGGAGTGGACGCCTTTCGTGAGGCGGAGGGGCGCGAGTCCGAAGGCTGGGAGGCGGCCGTCCTCGAGAGCGCCAACGGTCGACGGACGTTCCGGCGGATCGAGGTCGACTGACAGCTGACAGCCGTCAGCGATCGGCGAACGGCGGCGTGCGACTCGCGGCCTGCGACTCGCAGCCTGGGGTTGGGGGACCTACCCCCCGCCCCTCGAGTCCATCCCGAATCGGCGACCGGCCCTGGTCAGCGCAACTGCGGACGGAAGGCTCGCCTTCGGATAGTCTGCTCCGGGTGGATCGGCGTATCTTCGGACTCGAGAACGAGTACGGGGTCACGTGCACGCTGCGCGGTCAGCGGCGCCTGAGCCCGGACGAGGTTGCGCGCTACCTGTTCCGGCGCGTGGTGTCGTGGGGTCGATCGTCGAACGTCTTCCTGGAGAACGGCGCCCGCCTCTATCTGGACGTGGGAAGCCACCCCGAGTACGCCACGCCCGAGTGCGATCGCCTCGAAGACGTGGTGGCCCACGACAAGGCGGGGGAGCGGATTCTCGAGTCCCTCGTCCAATCGGCCGGCCAGCGCCTGGAGGAGGAAGGCATCAGGGGCGAGATCTTCCTCTTCAAGAACAACACCGACTCTGCGGGCAACAGCTACGGATGTCACGAGAACTACCTGGTGTCCCGGTACAAGGACTTTCACCGGACCGTCGACACGCTCTTGCCGTTCCTGGTGACGAGACAGATCTTCCTCGGCGCAGGCAAGCTGCTCCAAACCCCCCGGGGCACCACCTACTCCATCTCCCAGCGGGCAGAGCACATCTGGGAAGGCGTCTCTTCGGCCACCACCCGCAGCCGTCCGATCGTCAACACCAGGGACGAGCCCCACGCAGACGCCGAGCGTTACCGCCGCCTGCATGTGATCGCCGGGGACTCGAACATGAGCGAGTACGCCACCTTCGTGAAGGTCGGAACCGTCGTGGCGCTGCTCCAGATGATCGAAAAGGACGTCGTATTCCGCGACCTGTCGCTGGAGAACCCGATCCGGGCGATCCGCGAGATCGCCCACGACCCGGAGTGCCGGCGCAAGGTCCGGCTGGCGAACGGGCGGGAGCTGTCGGCGCTCGACATCCAATGGGAGTACCTCGACCGGGCGATGCGGTTCTCGCGCAGCCCCGGATTCCCGCCGGAGGTCCAGCTGGCGGTGGACCGCTGGGAGCACCTGCTCACCGGGCTCGAAAAGGATCCCATGAGTCTCGACCGGGAGGTCGATTGGGTCATCAAATACCGGATGCTCGAGGACTACCGGGATCGCCGGGGCTTGACTCTGGGCGACCCGCGCCTCGCCATGCTCGACCTCTCGTACCACGACGTCGATCGCACCCGCGGCATCTACTACCTGCTCGCCAAGAGGGATCTCGTCGACCGGGTCGTGACAGACGATCGAATCGACCGGGCGGTGGATGAGCCGCCCCAGACGACCCGCGCCCGCCTGCGGGGATCGTTCATCAAGGCGGCGAAGGCGAAACGGCGAGACTTCACCGTCGACTGGGTCCATCTCAAGCTGAACGACCAGGCCCAGCGCACCGTGCTCTGCAAGGATCCCTTCAAGGCATACGACGAGCGGGTGGAGAAGCTGATCGAGTCGCTCTGAGCGGTCCGACTCGCAGCCATCGGCGATCAGCCCGACGCGACGAGCGTCGTCTTCGCGGCGATGGTCCTTGTAAAGAGGGTGCCGTTGCGATATCACCGCGCTGTGTTTCGTCGTCAATTCCCCGGCGCCCACTCCAGGCCGAGGTCCGATCGCCGATCGCCGATCGCTGATCGCCGATCGCTCGAAGCCTCATGAGAAACGTTCTCGAACGCGTTCTCAATCTCCTGGCATTCCTCCTGACGGCCGGGCGTCCGGTGACCGCCGAGGAGATCCAGATGACGGTCGCCGGATACGACCGCGAGGGCGGTGACGCCTTCCGCCGCATGTTCGAGCGCGACAAGGACCTGCTGCGGCGCCTGGGGATCCCGATCGTGCTCCAGGCCGTCAAGGCGGGGGCGGAACCCGGCTATCTGATCCGTCCGGAGGATTACCAGCTGCCCGATCCGAACCTCACCGACGACGAGCGGGCGGCGCTCTGGTTGGCGGCGCAGGTTGTCAGGATCGGCGGTGGGCCTTCCGGGCCGGATGCGGTGCTCAAGCTGGGCGGAGCCCGGACCACCACCGGGGTGGAGCCGATGAGTGCCGACCTCGGTGTCGAGGTCGACCGTCTCGCCCAGCTGTTTGCGGCTTCGACGGAGCGAAGGACCGTGGAGGGCCGGTACCGGGGACGGCGCCGGCGGATCGAGCCGTACGGGATGGGTCACCGAAGGGGACACTGGTATCTGGTCGGCGTCGAGGATGCCGACATCCGGGTCTACCGCGTGGACCGCTTCGAGGAGCTGTCCGTCGGCGAAACGCCTGGCGCGTTCGCACGCCGAGGAGACGTCGACGTTCGCAGCGAACTCGACACCCAGCCGTGGGAGGCCGGCTCCGAGGAGCCCGTTCGTGTTCGCCTGCGCGTCGACCGGGAGATGGCGTGGTGGGCAGACCGCCGACTGGGGCGGGCTCCCATCTCTCGCCTCGAACTCGACGACGGCGCGATCGAACTCGAACTCGAGGTCACACACCTGGATGCGTTCGTCGGCTGGGTGCTCGGCTTCGACCATCACGCCGAGGTGCTGGGTCCGCCCGAGATGCGAGCGAGGGTGGTCGACCGTATCAGGGGGAGCTCATGAGCCGGACCGCCACCCGACTCACCCGGATTCTGGCCATGTTGCCTTGGGTGATCGCCCACCCGGGATCCACGGTGGAGGAGGTGTGCGAGCGATTCGGGTACACGGCGCGTGAACTGTTGGCCGACCTGGACCTGGTGTTCGTGTGCGGTCTGCCGGGCTACGGACCGGGGGACCTGATGGTCGCATACGTCGAAGACGACACCGTTGTGGTCGACACCGCCGACTACTTCGCCAGCGCCCCGCGCCTGAGCCCGGCCGAGTCACTGGCGCTGCTGGCGGCAGGGCTGACGGTGGTGGCGAGCGGCCAGGCCAGCCCAGAGCTGCGCTCGGCGGTCGACAAGCTCACCCGGGTGGTGGCCCCGGAGGGGGACGACGTGTTGACGGTCGACGTGATGGGCACCTCTGAGCTCACGACGGCCCTCCGCGATGCTGCGGCCGCAGGTCGCGCCGTCGAGATCGAATACATGTCGCTCGGTCGAGGGGAGCGGACCACGCGGGTGGTCGAACCGTGGAGCGTGTCCAGTGCCATGGGCAACTGGTACCTGACGGGCTACTGCCGGAGCGCCGGCGACGAGAGGGTATTCCGACTCGACCGCATTCGGGGAGTGCAGGTGCTCGACGACAGGTTCGAGCCCGCCGCCACCGCCCCCTCTCCGGTGGGATACACGCCATCCGAGGACGATGTGCACGCCCTGCTCCGGCTGGCTCCTTCCGCCCGGTGGGTGGCCGAGTACTACCCGGTGGAAGTCGTCGAAGACGACGGCGAGGGGCTGACGGTCCGATTCGCCACCTACGACCCGATGGTGGCCGCCCGGTTGCTGATCCGGCTCGGCGACCAGGCGCACCTGGTCGAGGGGGTCGAGGTGAAGGCGGCGCTCGAGGAGCTCCGTTCGCGGATGCTTGCGCGCTACGCGGATTGACCTGCCAAACCCCTTCAGTCGTTCCCGGTGTTCGCCGATGTTGCACGTGAAGCGGATAACGGAGTGAGGATGACCACGATCAAGACCACGTGCAGCAGGTGTGGCGACGTCGAACTTTCTCCGAGCGATCTGGTCCTTGAACTGGACCCGACCGAGTCGGAGGGGACATACCGGTTCGAATGCGTGCTGTGCGGGGAAACCGAACGGCGACCGGCCAACCCGAGGGTGGTCAGTGTGCTCCTGGCGACCGGCGTCGTGTACGAGGTGGTGAACACCGCCCCCATCACCGAGGACGAAATCGAAGACTTCGTGTCGTCGTTGAACCAGGAAATCGATCCCTTCCGTCTTCTGGCCAACTGACGGACGCCGCAGACGACCGGACCCCGCCGGATGAAGTCAGGGGAGCGCCTCGAAAGGTCCAGCCGAGGCGCCGCTTCATCCGCCGGGGTCCGCTCGCGTCTCATGCCGGTGTTCGGGTGCGGGGTTTCGGGTCCGGGTTGTCGGGATCGACGGTGGGTTCTCGGGGATCGGCATGGGAGTCCCGGCCTGTCGAGAACCCATGACCGCTGACCGATGATCCATGACCGCCTACCATGACTCCCAATGATCGAGGGACAGGAGATCTTCGTCATCCTGCTGGTGGCGCTGGTGGTGCTGGGGCCGTCGCGGCTGCCTGAGCTGGCACGACGGCTGGGAGGCTGGTCCGCAGATCTCCGCCGGGCGGCGCGGGAACTTCGTCGCGGTCTCGAATCCGAGGTCGGCGACCTGAAACAGGTGCGCGACGACCTCCAGGCACCGCTGCGCGAGATCCAGCAACCGTTCAAGGAAGTCGACGCGGTGATGCGCGATGCCCAGAAGGACGTGCGCGACGTTCGCCGGGCCGCGACCAAGGACATTCGCTCGGGCGGCAGCGACGAATCCTCAACCGACAGCGGCAAGAAGGTCTCTTGGATCGGGCCCGTTCCGTCGTCCGGCCCCACTCCGTCTGACGCCGCCGAGGATCTCGCCGCCATCGAAGAGACCGGCATGCCCGTCACGGATGCGCCCGTCACAGATGCGCCCATCTCGGATGAGGAGGCGGGGTGACCGCCGAGGCCGCCGGGACCGCCGACGCAAAGGACCAGCCGCAGCCGATCCTGGGCCATCTCGAGGAACTGCGATGGAGGATCGTCCGCTCCGCCATCGCCATCACCGCCGGCGCCGTCGTCGCCCTCGTCTTCTCCGACTGGTTGCGGCGGATCCTGGAGGCGCCGTACCGAGACTCCTGCCCCGACTGCGCCCTTCAGGTGTTCGGCGCCACCGAGCAGTTCTCGGTGCTGATGCGCATCGCCCTCTTCGGGGGGTTGATCCTTGCCAGCCCCGTGGTGCTCTACCAGATCTGGGCGTTCATCAGCCCGGCGCTCTCGAACCGCGAGAGGCGCTGGGTGATCCCCATCATCGCCTCCTGCGCCACGCTGTTCGTGCTCGGGATCCTCACCGGATACTGGGCGCTACCCCGCGGCCTCGGGTTCTTACTCAACATCTTCGAAGATGTCCGGTCCGACCTGCGAATGGTCGAGTACTTCTCGTTCACCATCCGATTCGTGCTCGCCTTCGGACTGTCGTTCCTCTACCCGGTGTTCCTTTTTGCGATCGCCGCGGCCGGAATGGTCAGTTCCGAGCAGCTCGCCAGGGGGCGTCGGTGGGCGGTGCTGACGATCGTGGTGGTGGCGGCGGCCATCACGCCGACCGGCGATGCGCTGACCCTCGCAATGCTGTCGGTTCCGCTCTATCTCTTCTACGAGATCACCTACTGGCTCGTCCGCGGCGTTCTCCGCAAGTGATCCGTGCCGCGAACCCGAAGGTGTGGTTCGGATGAGCGTCGAAGCGTTCCTGACGACGCGGCCTTTCGAGGCCGATCCATTCCAGTGGGAAGCGGCCGATGCCCTCGAGCGGGGTTGGAGCGTGGTGGTCACCGCACCCACCGGTGCGGGCAAGACGCTGGTGGCCGAGACGGCCATCCATCTCGCCCTCGAGCGGGGCCGGCGTGTGTTCTACACCACTCCGATCAAGGCCCTCTCCAATCAGAAGTACGGCGACCTGTGCGCAGAGCACGGTCGCGAGCGGGTTGGCCTGCTGACCGGGGACAACGTGGTCAATCCTGCAGCCCAGATCGTGGTGATGACCACCGAGGTGCTCCGCAACATGATCTATGCAGATCGTGCGATCCTCGAAGACGTCGGGTTCGTGATCCTCGACGAGGTCCACTACCTGCAGGACCCGTTCCGGGGCGCGGTGTGGGAGGAGGTGATCATCCACGCCTCGTCTCACATCCAGTTCGTGTGTCTCTCGGCGACCATCGCCAATGCCGACGAATTCTCCGGCTGGATCGAAGAACGGCGCGGCAAGACCGAACTGGTGCAGACCCAGCACCGGCCGGTACCGCTCGAGCCCATGTACATGCTCAGCGACCGGATGGGTGAGGAGCGCCTGCGACTGTTCGAGTTGTTTGTGACCAGGAACGGGAGGCGTCGCCCCAACCCGAAGCTCGAACAGCTGCTCTCGCGGGAGGGGAGGCGCCGCAGGTTCGGCACCCCGGGCAAGACCGAGGTCGTCGAGCACCTCCGCTCGCTCGACATGCTGCCGGCCATCGTCTTCGTCTTCAGCCGGGCCGGTTGCGATGCCGCCGCCCTCCGGGTGCTGGAGTCCGGGCTGACACTGGTGGAGCCCTCTGCGCGCAGCCGGATCCGGGCGATCGCCGAGGAGCGCACCTCGCATCTCTCCGACCGTGACCTGGCGGCCCTCGACTACCCGAGATGGCTGGCCGGACTGGAAGCCGGCGTGGCGGCGCACCACGCCGGCATGGTTCCCGCCTTCAAAGAGACCGTCGAGGAGTTGTTCGCCGCGGGACTCATCGGGGCGGTGTTCGCCACCGAGACCCTGGCGCTGGGCATCAACATGCCGGCGAGGACCGTGGTTCTCGACTCATTGAGCAAGTACACGGGCGAGGGTCACGCGCTGCTCGAAGCGGGGGACTTCACCCAGCTGACAGGCCGGGCCGGACGCCGGGGCATCGACACGATCGGCTTCGGCGTGGTGCTCCATTCGCGATTCGTCCGGCTCGACCAGGTGATCAAGATCGCCGAAGCCGGAAGCCATGCACTCCGATCGAGTTTCCGTCCGACCTACAACATGGCGGTCAACCTCGTTGCCAACTACGAACAGGAGGCGACCCAGCGGCTGCTGGAGGCCTCGTTCGCCCAGTATCAGCGCGATGCGACTCAGGAGGCGAGCAAGGAGTCGATCGTGCGCCTGGAGCGACGGCTGGAAGACGAGCGGATTCAGGCCGAATGCGATCTGGGGTCGATCGACGAGTACCTGAAGCTGGTGGAGGCGGCACGGC
Organism: Acidimicrobiia bacterium; assembly: GCA_036525795.1. Taxonomy (GTDB): domain Bacteria; phylum Actinomycetota; class Acidimicrobiia; order Spongiisociales; family ZC4RG35; genus DATCZS01. The sequence goes on from DATCZS010000129.1 coordinate 21,516, forward strand.
CGGAACGTGAGGCCCTCGGCGGCACACTCCGGCCGGGTGACGTGATAGACATCCACGACGGGTCCCGGGCTGGACGCTATCTGGTGGTCCGCATGGTTGCTCGGACCGGGAGGAACATGCGCTATCTGGTGATGGGAACGAGCGGACGGATGACGACGATTGGGACCCGAGATCTCGGTTCGAGCCCCGAGCGGGTGGGAACGCTGGAGATGACGGTTCCCTACAAGGGCGGCAGCGATCGGAAGTTCCCCCAGCAGATGCAGAGGGCGATGCGGCGTCTGCCGGCGCCCCGTGCGCCAGAGCGTCCGGGCGCAGCCGGCGCGATCGACCATCCGGTCGCGGGCTGCCCGCATGTGCAATCCCACCTGCGGCACGCCCGCATGGTCCGTCGCACGGAACGACGGCTCGAGCAGTACCGGAGCGATGCCCGCCGGTCGGGGTTCGGGCTGGTCGAGGATTTCGAGGCGATCAGGCAGGTTCTGACCGGATGGGACTACCTGGACGGGTGGTCGCTCACCCCGCGGGGCGGGCGGCTCCGGTTCGTCTACAACGAGATGGGACTGCTGCTGACCGAGTCGATCGAGCGTGGCGTGTTCCGGCATCTCGGTCCGGCGGCGCTGGCGGCGCTGCTGTCGTGCTTCGTGTTCGAGCCGCGATCGGACGAGCGTGAGGAGCCCCGCTGGCCCGAGTCGATCATCGAAGCGCAGTACCGCGACGTGCTCAGGATCTGGGAAGAACTCGTCTCGGCCGAACGGCATCACCGGCTGGCCACGACGCGCGCTCCTGAACCGGGGTTCGTTCCGATCATCCACCGCTGGGCATCGGGTGAAGACCTCGATGACATCGACGTGGGTGCGCTCGCCGCCGGGGACTTCGTGCGGGTCACCCGTCAGCTCGTCGACCTCCTGCGCCAGGTTCGCGACGCGTTCCCGCACCTGGCCGGCGAGGCCAGGGGCGCCCTCGAGCTCGTCGACCGGGGCGTGGTGGCCGCCCAGGGCGTCGCATGAGCTGGATCGTCCTCGTCAATCCCCGGGCCGGCAGGAGGCCGGTCGATCCAGACCGGCTGGCGGCGATCCTCGCCTCCCGGGAGGTGCCCGCCGAGACGCACGTCGTTGGCTCCGCCACCGACATGAGAGCTGCGGTGGCGGAGGTGGCAACCTCTGGTCGCGATCTGGTGGTGGCCGGCGGAGACGGTACGGTGTCGATGGCCGTCGACGTGCTGGTGGGGGGCAGGTTCGATCGGATGCCCAGGCTGGGCGTGCTTCCCACCGGAACGGGCTGCGACCTCATGCGAACCTTCGGGTTCGCCGGGTTGAGCCTGGAAGGGGCGGTCGAGCGGCTCCGCGGCGACGCCACGTATCACATCGATGTCGGCCGGCTGTCGGGAGCATGGGGTGACCGCCATTTCGTCAATGTGGCCCAGACAGGGGTGGGGGCGGCGGCCGCCGAGACCGCCCCGCGCATCTCCCGCAGCCTCGGTTCGGTGCGCTACCCGATGGCATTCGTGGCACGCCTCCCGCGTTTTCCCACCGGCCGCGTCCGGATCGGCGGATCCAGGACCATGGAGGGCCGGGCGCTCGGGGTGATCATCGCCAACGGTCAGTTCTTCGCCGGCGGGTGGAACATCGCGCCCAAGGCGCTCCTCGTCGACGGGGCCTTCGATGTGCAGGTGATCGATGCTCGCAAGGTGGAGGCGCCGGTCCTGGTGCCGAAGCTGATGGCGGGGACCCACCTCGGCCTGCCCAACATCTGGCGCCGATCCATGTCCCACATCACCGTGGAAGTCGATCAGGACTGGCCGGTGGAGGCCGACGGGGACTTCCTGGGACGCGCCCCGTTCGAGGCGTCGGTGGTGCCGGGAGCCATCGAGCTGAAGGTATGATTCGATGACCGCAGCCCGCCCTATACTCGCCGCCCCGACCGCGGATTGATGATGCCTGCCGACGAAGATTTCGACGTCGAACCAGAAGACATCGACGAGGAAGTCGACATCGACGAAGAGGTCGACATCGACGATGAGGTCGACATCGACGAGGATCTCGAACTCGACGACGACGTCGACGTCGACGTGTTCGAAGAAGAAGACGAGACTCTCGAACTCGACGACGAGGACGACGACGACGATGACGAGGACGCCGACGACGACGAAGCCGAAGAGAGCAACGAGGAAGCCCTCGACGAACTCGAAGCCGAAGAGCTCGAACTGCTCGACGACGAGGCGTCCGAGTCGCTCCTGGTGAACGAAGTCGAGGAGCTGAGGGCGATTCGCCGCGAAGAGCTCACCATGAACGTGGAGGCGCAGGCCCAGCGGGCGGATGAGTTCGTGTGCCAGTCGTGCTTCCTCGTGAAGCGGACGAGCCAGCTCGCCAACCGCCGCAAGATGATCTGTCGAGACTGTGCATCCTGACCGCGTCACGGTTGTCGTCCCCACCTACAACGAACGGTCGAACCTCCCTCACCTTGCCGCCGCCGTTCGCCTCGGGGGCTACAGGCTCCTGATCGTCGACGACGCCTCGCCAGACGGAACGGGCGACGTCGCCGAGGCGCTCGCCGCCAACGATCCGGAGATGGCCGTTCTCCACCGGCCCGAGAAGATCGGATTGGGCCCCGCCTACGCGGACGGATTCGACGTCGCCTTGTCGCGCGGAGCGGATGTGGTGGTCCAGATGGACGCCGACTTCTCTCACAACCCAGAGGACATCCCTCGCCTGATCGAGGCGATCGCTTCCGGCGCCGATCTCGCCATCGGATCGCGGTACGTCCCGGGTGGATCGACTCCGGACTGGCCGGTGGGTCGCCGGCTGCTGTCACGGGGAGGGAACGTCTATGCGCGGATCATGCTCGGTATCCCGATCCGCGACGCCACCGCCGGGTTCAGGGCGTTCCGCGCCGACGCCCTTCGGAGGCTCCCGTATCGGGAGGCGGAAGCGTCCGGATACGGCTTCCAGGTCGAGATGGCATGGAGAGCCAACGCACTCGGCCTGACGGTGGCCGAGGTGCCCATCGTCTTTCGCGACAGGGAGATCGGCACTTCGAAGATGAGCGGTGACATCGTGGTCGAGGCGATGAGGCTCGTCACCTTGTGGGGCATCGGTCGCCTCGGATCTCGGATTCTCGGGAGGCGGGACTAGCTTCGGGGTTGCGATGCACGTCTCAGCCCGCCCTGCAACCAGCGCCGACCGCCAGACGCTCGTTCGCCTCTATCGCGAACTCGAGGCCGAGATGGCCCCCCTGTCGAACATGTGGGCGCGAACCGACGGGCTGACAGAGCCGGTGGAGGTGGCATTCGATGCAGCGCTGGCCGACGACCGCACGCTCACCTACATCGGGGAGATAGACGGTGTCCCGTGTGGGTTCTGCCTCGTCACCGTCGACGACACCCTGCCACAGTCGGGCGGGCTGCAGATCGGGAGCTTCCGCCTGATCTTCGTCGACCACGACGCCCGAGAAGTCGGCGTGGGCGAGGCCCTCCGCGACCGGGCGATGGAGGAACTGAAGGCTCGGGGCCTCACCCGTTTCGACGCCCATGTCCTCCCCGGACACCGCCTCGTGAAGAACTTCTTCGAATCGGGAGGCTTCTCCGCCCGCAAGATCGTCATGCACCACGACCTCGACAGGGAGCGATGAGCGGGCGTCCGATACCCGGTGTGGGGGTGGCCGTGATCGACGACGGTCGCCTCTTGCTGATCCGGCGAGGGAGAGGACCCGGGGCAGGGTTCTGGGCCGTCCCCGGGGGAAAGGTCGATCTCGGAGAGCGCCTCGCCGATGCAGCGGTGCGCGAGGTCCGGGAGGAGACCGGACTGGCGATCGACCTGGGTCCGGTGATCTGGGTGGGGGAGAGCATCGGGCCGGGGGCCCCGCCCGAGTGGCACTACACCCTCGTCGACTTCCTCGGCACTCCTACCGACGGGTCGGAGGTCGAAGCGCAGGACGACGCGGCGGAAGCACGGTGGGTCACGCTCGACGAGGCGCGCCGGCTCGAGTTGACGCCCACCATGTGGCCGCTGCTCGAAGTGTTGGAGGATCACGTGTGAACGACGCGCTTCCCGTCCACGAGCGCCCTTTCGTGGAGGACCGGTATCACACCCACGAGCTGCCGGACACCCCCACCAGGTCGTTTCGGATTCCTGCATCCGGCTGGATCGAGGCTCCGGCGGCGGTGCTTGCGCTGGGCGACGAGCTCGGAGAGCCGGTCGAGTACAAGCGCAGGATCGGTCGATACCTCCTGTGGCGGGCAGGTCCGGCGGTGGGGGAGGCGGCGTACCTGGCGATCGCCCGAGACGACCTGACCCGCCAGTTCCGTTTTGACCTGCATGGCAGGCTCGGGGTGGGTGTCGGTCCGGACGGGACCTCCCATTCCCGGTTTCGGACCTGGAAGGAGGCGCTGTTGGCCGACCCGGAGGGAGGAACGCCGAAGTGAGCGAGACCGTGTCTCTCCTCCAGGCGCTGATCCGCAACCGGTGCGTCAACGACGGGACCCCGGAGAGCGGTCAGGAATCCCGGTCGGTCGACACGCTGGCCCAGTACTTCGGCATGGCCGGCGAGTTGTTCGAACCCGTGCCCGGCCGAACCTCTGCGGTGTACCGGGTCCGCGGGCGGCGGCCGGACGCTCCCGGCCTGCTGCTCATGGGCCACACCGATGTCGTGCCCGTCAACGAAGCGGGGTGGACGCGCGATCCCTTCGGAGGCGAGATCCACGACGACTTCGTGTGGGGGAGAGGTTCTGTCGACATGCTGAACCTGACCGCGTCGATGGCGGTCGCCTTCAAGCCCTACCTGAGCGGTGCTCTCGAGCCGCCCGCCGGCGACCTCGTGTTCCTCGCGGTGGCAGACGAAGAGGCGGCAGGCGCCCTGGGTGCGAAACCGCTGGTGGAGGACCGCTGGGACCTCGTTCACGCCGAGTACGTGCTCACCGAGATCGCCTATCCGGCCCTGGACATGGGGGGAGAGCCGGGGTATCCGGTGTCCGTCAGCGAGAAGGGGACGTTCTGGACGCACCTGACCTCTCGGGGCGTGCCGGGCCACGGGAGCGTTCCATACGGCGCCGACAATGCCATCGAAACCTTGGTGGGGGGGCTCGGCGGGCTGTTCGAGTCGGAGATGCCCGTCGGCGTGTCCGACGAGTGGCGGGCGTTCGTCTCGTCGCTCGGCCTGCCGCCCGACCGGGCCGAGGAGCTGGTCGATCCCGATCGGGTGGACAGGGCGATCGCTCGTCTCGCCGAAGACGATCCCCGGCTGGCGGCGTACATCCACGCCTGTACGCACATGACGATCAGCCCAAACGTGTTCGACGGCGGGACAAAGGCGAACATGGTGCCGGACCGGGCAGTCGCGCAGGTGGACATCCGCGCCCTTCCCGGCCAGACGAGGCGCGACGTCGATCTGCATCTGCGCAAGGCGATGGGAACGGCGGGCGACCGCATCGAGCTCGAACCCGTCGCGGACTTCGAGGCATCGTCGTCTTCTCCCGGCAATCCCCTGTGGGATGTGGTGGTCGACTCCATCGAGGAGTTGACCGGGTCCCGGCGGGTGGTCCCCACGATCATGCCCGCCGCAACCGACGCCAGGTTCTTCCGTCGCCGCGGGTCGATCGCCTACGGCGTCGGTCTGTTCGACGACCGAGTGACCTTCCCCGACTTCCTGGCCATGTTCCACGGTCACGACGAGCGGGTGTCACTCGAGTCCGTGGATCGCACCACGCGTCTGATGGCGACCGTCCTGGAGCGGTGGGCGGGGCGTGGCTGAGCGGACGGTCGTCTGCGACCTCGACGGTGTCGTGTACGTCGGCGACCAGGCCATTCCCGGATCCCGGGACGCGCTGATGCGCATAGGCCGATCGGCCAGAGTCGTCTTCTGCACCAACAACTCGTTTCGTCGTCGAGAGGATGTGGCCGACAAGATCCGGGCCGTGGTCGGCTATCCGGCAGCCGAAGACCAGGTGTTCACGTCGGCCATGGCCGCTGCCCGGCTGGCCGTCGGGTCGTCGGGGGTGCTGGTGGTGGGAGGGCCGGGAGTGGTGGAGGCGCTCGGTCTCCGCTCGATCCCGGTGGTCGAAGACCGGCACGGGTGTGATGCGGTGGTCGTCGGCCTCGATCTGCATCTCACGTACGAGAAGTTGAGCGAGGCGACGCTCGCCGTGAGGGCGGGGGCGCGCCTGATCGCCACCAACCACGATGCGACGTTCCCCACCCCGGAAGGCCTGAAGCCCGGTGGTGGCGCCATCGCCGCCGCCATCGAGACGGCCACCGGGGTGAAGGCGCAGGTGGCGGGAAAGCCGCATTCCGCCATGCATGAGCTGCTCGCAGAGGAGATCGGCGAGGGCGAGGTGTGGATGGTGGGCGACCGGGCGGACACCGATCTGGCGATGGCGCGTGCCGCAGGATGGCTCGGCGCACTCGTGCGGACCGGCGTCCCCCGGGAGGGCCGCGACGCGCCGGATCTGGATGTCGCCGACCTGGCGGCCTTCGCAGACGCCCTGGATCAGCGACGCTGACCCCTGGCGCGCCGGGTGGCGAGGGCATAGAGCGCGCCGGCGCCGAATCCACCGACGTGGGCGATCCAGGCGACCTGAGGATCGGTCGCGGAGATCGAGAACTGGGCGAACGCCCACAGGAGGAGAAATACGGCGGCGGGCACCCGGAAGGGGATGAAGAAGAACGGCGGGATCACCGACACGACCCGGGCCGTGGGGAACATCACCAGGTAGGCGCCCATCACTCCGGCGATCGCTCCGGACGCCCCGATGACGGGGATCGTGCTCGACGCATTGAAGGCGACATGGGCGAAGGTGGCGACCACCCCGGTGCCGAGGTAGAACAGGACGTATCGGCCCCGTCCGAGGCGGTCCTCGACGTTGTTGCCGAAGATCCACAGGATCCACATGTTGGACGCGAGGTGGATCAGGTTGGCGTGCATGAACATCGACTCGACGATGCTCAAGGGAACCGACTTCTCGGGGAATACCGGCCGAACATCGCCGTCGTTCTGGCAACGGCCTCCGGTGATCTCGGCGGCGGACAGTGGATCGCCGGTGAGGACCTCACACGGGATCGCTGCCCGGGCATAGAGATACTCGACAGCCTGGGCATCGGTCGCCGGCTGCATCATGAAGAAGACGTACACACAGCCTGCGATGATCATTGCGGTCAGGAAGGCGAACCGGTGTGTCGGGTTGTCATCCCGGATCGGGATCATGCGCGAATCCGTCGTCGGGTTGGGCGATAATGGCAGGCATGGAGTCGAACCACACGACAGGGCCGGCCGAGACGCAGCCTGCCGAAGAGGTATCGCGGGAGATCGAAGCACTGCTGGGACGGATTGCAGAAGGCGACCCGGCCGACGCCGCCGAGCCGGCCGCCCGCATCGCCGATCTGCTCGGATCGCTTCTCGAGACCGAGGACGACCAGCACTGACCCGGCGGCGACTGGACATCGAGCTGGTGAGGCGGGGAATGGCCCGGAGCAGATCTCATGCCGCCGAGATGATCGAGTCGGGGATGGTCGAGGTCGCCGGGATCCCCACCCCGAAGGTCGCCAGCCTGGTGGCGGCGGGTGATCCGATCGAGCTGACAGCTCCTCCCCGATTCGTGGGGAGGGGCGGAGAGAAGCTCGCAGCGGCGCTCGAGGCATTCCCGGTCGAGGTGAGCGGGAGGCGTTGCCTGGACGCCGGCGCATCCACCGGCGGATTCACCGATTGCCTCTTGCAGCACGGCGCGGCCCGGGTGGTGGCGGTCGACGTCGGGAGAGGGCAGCTGGACGATCGGCTGGCGAAGAGAGAAGAGGTCGAGGTGGTCGATCGCACCAACGTCCGGCATCTCGATCCGGGTCAGGTCGGCGGCCCGTTCGACATCGTGGTCGGCGACCTGTCCTTCATCTCGTTGTGTACGGTGGCTCCGGCGATCCGGCGTCTCGTCGAACCGACCGGGGATGTGATCATGCTCGTCAAACCGCAATTCGAGGTTGGCCGGTCTCAGGTGGGAAGAGGGGGAGTGGTCCGTGACCCCGATCTGCACGCATTCGCGCTCGACCGTGTGGCGGGATGCTTCGAGGCGGCGGGGCTCGTCCCGCTCGGCGTCATCCGCTCGCCTCTCACGGGCGCCAAAGGCAATGTCGAATTCCTGATGTGGGCCCGTCCGGACGCAGAACCCATCGAGTTGGAGTACCCGCTATGAGGCCCCGGTCGCTTGGCCTGGTGGTCAACGGAGTCCGCCCCGGGGCCCGCCTGGCGGCATCGGAGATCGCCCGCCGGGCGGAGGCGCACGCCATCGCGGTGTTCGCCACCGGAGAAGGCGATGCGATGGACCTCCCTGCGTGGGGAGATCAGCATGTCGACGTCGTCGTCGCAGTCGGAGGCGATGGCACCGTGCTGCAGGCTGCCCGTCGATCGGTCGAACTCGACGTTCCGATGATCGGCATCAACCTCGGGACCATCGGCTTTCTCGCCGATGCCGAACCCGAGGAAGTGGCGACAGTGGTCGACATGCTCGCCGGGGGCGAATACGAGATCGAGGAGCGCAACACGCTCCGCGCGGTTCTGCCGGACGGGCGCTCCGGTATCGGCGTCAACGACGTGGTGGTGGAGAAGATCGATGCCGAGCGCCTCGTGATCCTGGCAGTCGAGATCGACGGCGAGCCGTTCCTCACATACCGGGCGGACGGCGTGGTGGTCGCCACGTCGACGGGCTCCACGGCCTATTCGTTCAGCGCGGGGGGCCCGCTCCTCGACCCGAAGGTTCCTGCCATCCTCATCACCCCCGTGGCCCCGCACTCGCTCTTCGATCGCACCCTGATCGTGCCCGCCCTGAGTCGGGTCGCCGTGACCGTCGCGGCCGACAGGCCGGTGCGGGTGGGGATCGACGGTCGCGAACTGGGGTCGTTGGAGGAAGGCGAGACGGTGCACGTCGAACCCGGTCCTGTTCCGGCCAAGTTCATTCGCTTCCGGGACGAGGGGTTTCCGGGCAGGGTCACACGCAAGTTCGACGTGGGGTGATCCGTGCTCGAAGAGCTGGCCGTCAAGAACCTCGGCATCCTCGAATCCGCCCGAATCGACCCCGGTCCGGGATTCACGGTCATCACCGGCGAGACCGGAGCGGGAAAGACTCTCCTTCTCGGGGCGCTGAGAATGCTCCTCGGTGCCGATGCCAGGCCGGAGCTGGTCGGGCCGTTCGGAGAAGAGGCGCACGTGGAGGGACGCTTCCTCACCGAAGACGGCGCGGAGCTGGCGGCGGCCCGACGCCTGCCGCGCTCTGGGCGCAGCAAGGCCTATCTCGACGGTTCGATCGCCTCGGCAGTCGCCCTCGACGAGGCAACGGTCGAAATGGTCGAGGTGATCGGACAGCACGACCAGCTGCGACTGACCCGTCCATCTGAGGCGCGCCGGCTGGTCGACCGGCATCTGGACCCGGAGGGCGTCAGCGTTCGACAGGAATACACGCGCGCCTGGGAGCGGCTGCGCGGCCTGCTGGAGGACCGCCGTGAGCTGGGAGGAGGCCGGACCGCCCTCGAGCGCGAGCGCGATCTCGCCGAGTTCCAGCTCACTGAGATCGACGGGGCTCGCATCGACCTCGGCAGGGACGTCGAGCTGGAATCCCGTATCGACCGCATGCGGCATGCCGACACGATTCGCCAGCACCTCGATCGGGCCGCCGAGCTCGTCGAGGAAGCGCGGGAACGGTTCGCAGAGGCGGTCGGAGACATCCGCCGGGCGGGCAACCTGGCGGGAGATGGAGATCTCGAGCATCAGACCGGGTCGATCGAAGCCGAGCTGAATGAGCTTGCGCAGCGGCTGGGCGGAGAGCTGTCCGAACTCGAGATCGATCCGGCCGAGCTGACCCGAGCGGAAGAGCGGATGCAGGTGCTGGGCGAGATGCGGCGGAAATACGGCAGCGACCTCGAGGCCGTCCTCTCGTACCGGACCCAACTGGCCGAGCGGCACCGAGAGCTCACCGAGCTGCTGGAGCGGGCAGACCGGCTGGAGGCGATGGTGGTGGAAGCCGAAGCCGAGGTGGTGGCCCTTGGCGCACGGTTGCGGAACGTCCGCGCCGAGGCGGGTGCACGTCTGTCGGAGGCCGCTCTCCAGCACCTGATCGAATTGGGGTTCGGCACGCCGTTGTTGATCGCCGACGTTGAGGCGGCCGAGCCCACGGCAGCGGGAGCAGATGCCGTGTCGATCAGGTTCGCCTCCGACTCCCGCCTCGAAGCAGGAGACATCGCGAGGGTGGCGTCGGGGGGAGAGCTGAGCCGGCTGGTGTTGTCGCTTCGTCTGGCTGGTGGCGCCGGTGATGTCGCGACGGTGGTCTTCGACGAGATCGATGCCGGTGTCGGCGGAGTGACTGCGCTGGCGGTCGGGCGGAAGCTGGCCAACCTGGCGCGCGATCGGCAGGTGCTGTGTGTCACCCACCTGCCCCAGGTGGCGGTCTTCGCCGACACCCACTACGTGGTGGCACGGGGCGACATCACGGCCACCGTCACCCGGGTGGAGGGGCCCGAACGGCTCGACGAGCTCTCACGGATGATGTCCGGCCTTCCCGAAGGAGACCGCGCCAAGCGGGCGGCTGAAGAGCTGTTGGATCTGGCCAGGGCGACCCCGGGCACGGCGACGGAATAGGATCACCTCGATGGCAGGGATCCTGACGTCGACCACCGGTCCAGTGCATCGCATCGAGTTGGCCAGGCCGGAACGGCGCAACGCCCTGTCCTTGGGCCTGATGGCGGAGCTGTCGGATGCGCTGGCGGCCGTACCGACAGAGGCCGAGGTCGTCGTCCTCTCTGCTCGGGGTCCGGTGTTCAGCGCCGGCCACGACATGGGGGAGATGATCGACCGCGACGCAGGCTTCTACGACCGCCTGTTCGGGTTGTGCACAGACATGATGCTCGCCATCCAGCGCCTTCCCCAGCCGGTGATCGCCCGGGTCCACGGCCCCGCCACGGCCGCCGGATGCCAGCTCGTCGCATCGTGTGACCTCGCAGTGGCGGCGGATACCGCCTGGTTTGCGACTCCGGGGGTGAAGATCGGCCTGTTCTGCACGACACCCATGGTCCCGATCATCCGAGCCGTGGGGCGCAAACGGGCGCTGGAGATGCTCTTGACCGGTCGCCCGGTCGACGCCGCCACCGCGGCATCCTGGGGGCTGGTCAATCGCGTCGTGCCCGCAGATGAGCTGGACGCCGCCGTTGGAGACTTCGTCGATGCCATCGTTGCCAGTTCGGCGCGGGTGGTGGGTCTCGGGAAGGAGGCGTTCTACCGGCAGGTCGACCTGGACCTGGGTGCGGCGTACGAGATCGCCGAGCCGATCATGGCGGCCAATGCGGCGCTGGCAGACGCCCAGGAAGGGATGACGGCGTTCCTGGAGAAGCGACCGCCGCGATGGCCCGAGTTCGGATCAGACCGATGAAGGTGAGTCGATGACGACCGATCCCGTCCATGTCTCGCAGTTGACTCCGCTGCTCTTTCTGGAGCGTTCGGCCGATGTCTTCGGTGACCGGACCGCGATCGTCTACGAGGACCGCACGCTCACGTACGAGGACATGCGCAGTGATGCGATCCGGCTGGGTCGGGCCCTCGAGGCCAGCGGCGTGTCCGCAGGCGACCGGGTGGCATACCTGATGCCCAATCTGCCCGAGATGCTGGTCGCCCACTTCGGCGTCCCCGCCATCGGCGCGGTGCTGGTCGCCATCAACACGCGCCTCTCCGGACAGGAGATCGAATACATCCTCCAGCACTCCGGAGCGTCGCTGCTGGTGGTCGACACCGCCCTCCACCCGGTGATTGCCCCTCGCCTGGCGGCGTGTCCGGACCTGCGCGAGGTGATCACGGTTCACGACTCGTACTCGGGCGCGGATGACGTCGACGGCGGGGTCGGCTATGCGGATTTCGTCGCCAGAGGCTCGGATGATCCGCTGCCATTTCGGGTCGACGACGAGGACAGGGTCATCTCGATCAACTACACCTCGGGCACCACCGGGAGGCCCAAGGGGGTCATGTACACCCATCGCGGCGCCTACCTCAACGCCATGGCCGAGGTCGTGCACTCCCGCCATTCCACCGACAGTGTCTACCTGTGGACGCTGCCGATGTTCCACTGCAACGGGTGGTGCACGACCTGGGGAGTGACCGCCATCGGTGGACGGCACGTCTGCCTGCGGGCCGTCGACCCCTCCCGCATCTGGCGCCTGATCGAGGAACAGGGCGTCACCCACCTGAACGCGGCGCCGACGGTGCTCATCTCGCTGGCAAACCATCCCGATGCGAGGCCGTTTGTCTCCACCTTCACCGTGACCACCGCCGGGGCGCCGCCGAGTCCGACCATCATCGCCCAGATGTCGAACCTGGGGGCCGACATCGTCCACGTCTACGGCCTCACCGAGACCTACGGCCCGATGACGATCTGTGAGGTTCAGGACGCCTGGGCGGGCGAGCCAGACGACGTGCGCTATCGCCTGATGGCCCGACAGGGGATGGCCTTCGTGGGCGCCGATCCGATCCGGGTGGTCGACCCTGCGATGGACGACGTGCCCCGCGACGGCGCAACGATCGGCGAGGTCGTGATGCGGGGCAACAACGTGATGAAGGGCTACTACGACGATCCCGAGGCCACCGCTGTCGCCTTCGCCGGGGGGTGGTTCCATTCCGGCGACCTGGCGGTCTGGCACCCGGACGGCTACATCGAGCTGCGCGATCGCTCGAAGGACATCATCATCTCGGGCGGCGAGAACATCTCCACCATCGAGGTCGAACAGGCGGTGGTCAGCCACCCGGCAGTGCTGGAGTGCGCGGTGGTGGCGATGCCGCACGACCACTGGGGCGAGCGGCCGAAGGCGTACGTCACGCTCAAAGAGGGGAAGCACGCCGATCCCGACGAGATCATCGAGCACGTGAGGGGGCGCCTCGCGACGTTCAAGGCTCCCGACGAGGTGGAGATCGTGGACGCCCTCCCCAAGACCTCGACAGGAAAGATCCAGAAGTACGTCCTTCGCGACGCCCTCTGGAAGGGTCACACCGCCCGTATCCATTGACGGGCGCGCCGGTGCACCGGTCCGGTCCCTGACGGTGCTACGGTGGCATCCCGTGTTGCAAGAGTTGATCTCACGCCGCGGAATCAGGGGAGCCTCATGACCGATCGGCCCACCAAGTACGTCTTCGTGACAGGAGGCGTGGTCTCCTCTCTCGGCAAGGGCATCACCGCAGCGTCGCTCGGCCGGCTCCTCAAGGCGCGGGGCGTGAACGTCGTCATCCAGAAGCTCGACCCGTACATCAACGTCGATCCGGGCACCATGAACCCGTTCCAGCACGGCGAGGTGTTCGTGACCGACGACGGAGGCGAAACCGACCTCGACCTGGGCCACTACGAGCGGTTCATCGGCACCAACCTCCGGCGTTCGTCCAACGTCACGGCCGGCTCGGTGTACCTCTCGGTGATCAAGAAGGAACGCCGCGGCGACTATCTGGGTGACACGGTCCAGGTGATCCCCCACATCACCAACGAGATCAAGCACCGGGTTCGCCAGGTGGGCGACGACGGAGCCGATGTCGTCATCACCGAAGTGGGCGGAACCGTGGGGGACATCGAGGGGCTTCCCTTCCTCGAAGCCATCCGCCAGTTCGCCAACGACGTGGGCCGGGCCAACGCCATGTTCATCCACGTCACCCTCGTCCCATACATCGCCTCGAGCGAGGAGTTGAAGTCGAAGCCCACCCAGCACTCGGTGGCCGAGCTCCGATCCAAGGGCATCACCCCGGATGTGATCGTGGTCCGCTCCGACCGCCCTATCGACGACTCCGTGCGACGGAAGATCTCGCTGTTCTGCGATGTATCCACCAAGGCCGTCATCAGCGCGACGGATGCATCCAACATCTACGAGGTGCCCCTGGTGCTTCACGACGGCGGGCTCGACCATGTGGTCTGTGAGCGCCTCGGCCTCGTCACCGGTCCTCCGAATCTCGACGGCTGGAGAGCGATGGTGGAGCGCTCGATGAGGGCCACCGACGAGGTGACGATCGGGATCGTCGGCAAGTACGTCGATCTTCCCGACGCCTACCTGTCGGTGGCAGAGGCGCTGAGACATGCTGCCGGTGCTCAGGGCCTGTCGCTCGACCTGCGGTGGGTTCCTTCGGACGAGCTCACGGGGATGCTCGCCGAGAGCTACCTCGAGGATCTGGACGGCATCGTGGTGCCGGGCGGATTCGGCCCCCGCGGCGTCGAGGGGAAGGTGGCGGCGATCCGCCATGCTCGCGAGCACCGGATGCCATTCCTCGGTCTGTGCCTCGGACTGCAGTGTGCGGTCATCGAGTTCGCCCGAAACGTGCTCGGTCTCTCCGACGCGAACAGCACCGAGTTCGACCCCACCTCGGCCCACCCGGTGATCGACCTGATGGCAAGTCAGCAGGACGTGGAGGAAAAGGGAGGGACCATGCGGCTGGGGTTGTACCCGGCCAAGCTGGTCGAGGGGACGACGGTCCGCGCGCTCTACGGGCACGAACTGATCTACGAACGGCACCGCCATCGGTGGGAGGTGAACAATCGGTACCGGTCCGACCTGGAGGACCACGGCATGCGTCTGAGCGGCCTCGCCCCGGACGACTCCCTCGTCGAGTTCATCGAACTGGACGATCACCCCTTCTTCGTCGCCACCCAGGCGCACCCCGAGTTCAAGTCGCGCCCGGACGATCCGCATCCGCTCTTCGGAGGTCTGGTGGCCGCCGCCGCCGACGCTCGGCGGCGCACCCGGGACAGCGAGGGCGTGGGGGAATCGGCCAAGGTCACGTGACGTTCCGCCCGGTTCGCAGTCGCGAGCTCGGGCGGGGAGTGCTGATCGCACTCGAATCGCTGGAGCTGATCGCACCGGACGGACGCCCCATCGTCCGCGACGTGGTCCGCCATCCGGGCGGGGTCGCCGTGCTTCCCGTGGCCGATGAGCGTGTCTGGCTGGTCGATCAGTACCGCCCCGCGATCGGTCGGAGGATCCTCGAGGTCCCGGCGGGCAAGCTCGACCATCCGGGGGAACCGCCGCTGGACGCCGCCGTCAGGGAGCTCGGCGAAGAGATGGGGATGAGCGCCGACCGGTGGGTGCCATTGGGTCGGATGCTGCCTTCTCCGGGCTACACCGACGAGGTGATTCATCTCTTCGCAGCAGACGGTATCGTCGCCGGGAAAAGGCGCCCCCAAGGGGCGGAAGAAGACGATGCGGTCATCGTCGAACTGACACTGGACGACGCAATGGGCCGACTGGAGCGGGGCGAGATCGACGACGCCAAGACCCAGTTGGCCCTGCTGGCGTGGACGAGGAGACGGACGTGATCATCGGTGTTCCCTGCGAGGTCAAGACGGCCGAGTTCCGTGTGGCGATCACCCCCGTGGGGGTTCGTGAGCTCACCGAACACGGCCACACGGTGATCATCGAGCGCGATGCAGGCGAAGGGTCGACCATTCACGACGAGGAGTATCAGGCGCAGGGAGCGCGCATCGTCCCAGACGCCGAGGCAGTGTTCGACGCGGCCGACATGATCCTCAAGGTGAAGGAACCCCAACACCAGGAGGTGCAGATGCTGCGGCCGGGGCAGCTGCTCTTCACCTATCTGCACCTCGCCGCATACCCGACGCTGGCCCACGGCTTGCTGGAACGAGGGATCGTGGCCGTCGCCTATGAGACCGTGCAGCTCCCGGACCGGTCGCTGCCGCTGCTGGCGCCGATGTCGGAGGTCGCCGGCCGCATGGCCACCCAGGCCGGGGCCCACTTCCTGGAGAAGGCCGCCGGCGGCCGGGGTCTGCTGCTGGGCGGCGTGCCCGGTGTGCGGCCAGGAAAGGTGGTGATCATCGGCGGCGGGACGTCCGGTGCCAACGCCGCCGCCATCGCAGTCGGGCTCCAGGCCCACGTGACGGTGCTCGACCGGGACCTCACCAAGTTGCGGGCGCTCGATTCGGTCTACGGCGGCCGGCTGGTGACGATGGCGTCGAACCGGCTCACGATCGAAGAACTCGTCACCGACGCCGATCTGGTGATCGGATCTGTGCTGATACCGGGGGCGGCCGCCCCCAAGCTCGTCACCGAAGACATGATCCGGGCGATGCGCCGGGGGGCGGTGGTGGTGGACATCGCCATCGACCAGGGGGGATGTTTCGAGACGAGCCGCGAGACCACCCACGACGACCCGGTGTATCAGGTTCACGACGTCTTGCACTACGCCGTGGGGAACATCCCCGGGGCGGTACCGCACACCTCCACCTACGCATTGACCAACGCCACGCTCCCGTACGTGCTGACCCTGGCAGACCTCGGGATCCGCGACGCCATGACGCGACACCCGGAGCTGGTGTCCGGCGTGAACATCGTGGAATCCTCCATCACCCACCCGGCGGTGGCGGCCAGCCTCGGATTCGAGGCCGTCGATCCCTGGCTGGCCCTGGCGTCGTGACCGGGAGCGCCGGGGTCGTCTTCGACGGCGCCGATATCGGAGAGTTTCTCTCGGCGCTCAGGGCCGAGAGGGGCCTGGCCGACAACACGGTCGCCGCATACCGGCGGGATCTGCGCCAGTACCTCGGATTCGTCGATGGGGCCGGGGTGGAGCCGGACACCGTGGGCGGCTACATCGCCGAATTGACCAGAGCCGGCCTCTCCACCGCCACGATCGCCCGAAAGGTGGCGGCGATCCGCACGTTTCACCGCTTTCTCGTCGATGAGGGTCGCACCGATGTCGATCCGACGTTGCTGGTGCGCAGCCCGAAGCGTCCCGATGCGGTGCCCAAGGCGCTCGACGTCGACGAGGCGATCGCGCTCGTGGAGGCCCCGGACGTGTCCACCCCGGCGGGGAGGCGCGACCGGGCCATGCTGGAGGTGCTCTACGGCACAGGGTGCCGCGTGTCCGAGCTTCTGGGGTTGGATCTGGGTGACCTCGACCTGGAGGACGGAGTCACCCGCGTCATCGGGAAGGGAGACAGGCAACGAACCGTGCCGCTTGGGCGACAGGCGGTGGCTTCCATCCGGGACTGGCTGGCGGATCGGCTCGAGCTGGGGCCCCGATCAGATGCGCTGTTCGTGAGCCTCAGAGGGTCCAGACTCAGCAGGCAGGCGGTGTTCGAGATGGTTCGGGCGAATGCGGTGAGGGCGGGGCTGGAGCCGGCCCGGGTGTCGCCTCACGTGCTGAGGCACTCGGCGGCCACCCACATGATCGAGGCCGGCGCGGATCTGCGAGTGGTTCAAGAATTGCTGGGTCACGCTAACGTGAGGACAACGCAGATCT
>DATCZS010000130.1:0-13154 GCA_036525795.1 Acidimicrobiia bacterium
GACGAGCGGGCGCTGATGGCCTTCCCGTTCATCCCGCTCGCCGGGCTGGAGATGATCCGCGGGGATTACGAGAGGGCCGAGGCCCGGTGGGCTTCGATCCTCACCGATGTCGACATCGCCCGCTTTCCCGAGCACAGCGGCATCACGTTCCGGTTGGCCGAGCTGGCGCTCGCGCAGGGTCAGCTGGACCGGGCGCTGCGGGTTGCCGAGGAGGCACTCGAGGCTGCCCGGAACGCCCGCTATCCGTACCACGAGGCGGGGGCACGGGTGATCCTCGCCAACGTGCATCTCGAGAGTGGAGAGATCGACCTGGCGGCCGGCGAGGCCGGACGGGCGCTGGCGGCGGCCATGGACAGCGGGAATGCCGAGGGAGCCGCCCAGGCACTGCTCGTCGTCATCCGTCTGGCAGGTCTCGCCGGTGACGTGCCCGGCGCACTTCGCCATCTGCGGACCCTTGTCCGCTCGGCACTGCAGGCGGGCGGTTCCCTGGCCTGGGCGGTGGTGGCCGAGCTGGTCGCCTCTCTCCAGGTGTCGATGGGAGCATCCCGCGAAGCGGCGTCGCTCTACGGCGCGGCCGACGCGATTCGAGCCGCACACCGACTCCCGATGGGATGGCTCGATCGGCAGCGGCGCACTCGCGACCTCGAATCGGTCCGGGCAACTCTGGGCGAGACGGCGTTCTCGGAGGCATTCGACGACGGCCTCACCTGGACCGAGCAGACGGTGATCGAGTTCGTCTCGGCAGTGTCGGTCTGAGAGCTGGGCCAACCGTCACCGCCGTGGCAATCGCCATTCTCCGTGACATGAACATGGTTCCCTTTCCCCTCCCGGACCTTCCGGAAGGTCTCGGCTCACCCTGTCTCCTCCCCCTCGAGCTTCTCTCGAGATCCGGTTGAGGCGGGCATCCGGGTACGGTCGGAACCTGCCCCGGGACGCCGATCGAGGAGAAGCCGTGGCCGAATCCGGAACCATGGGTGCGCTGATCCAGACCGAGAGCGGGTTCGCCGCCGCCCTCCCGCCGTCCATACCCGAGCGGCTCGACCCCTACCTGTCGTTCCAGACGATCTCGACTCCGACGGCCGGACGGGGCCAGGTGGTGGTGAGGGTGACGATGGCCCCGGTCAATCCGTCCGACCTCGCCTTCGTGATCGGGGCGTACGGTCGCCCCCGGGAAGCGGGCGTCCCCGCCGGTTTCGAGGGGGTGGGCGAGGTGGTCACCTCCGGAGGGGGAGTGCTGGCGAACCGGCTGGTCGGAAAACGCGTCTCGTTCTACGCAGGCGCCTCTGGATCCTGGGCGGAATACGCGGTGGCGGACGCCAAGGCCTGCATCCCCCTTCGCTCCGACGTTCGAGACGAGGACGGGGCGGCGCTTCTCGTCAACCCGTTCTCGGCGTGGGCGATGTTCGACCTCGTGCGCCGAGCGGGTGCGAAGGCCTTCGTGATGACCGCCGCCGCCAGCCAGCTCTGCAAGCTGCTGACGGTGCTGGCGGCCTCACACGGATTGCGACCCATCTCGTTGGTCCGCCGCGATGAACACATCGAGCCGCTCCGGGCGATGGGGGCGGTTCACGTCCTCAACACCGGGGCGCCCGACTTCACCGAATCGCTGGTGGAGGTGATCAGGAAGGAACGGCCCCGAGTCCTGCTCGATGCGCTGTCCGGCCCGACGGCCGGAGCGGTGTTCGCGGCGATGGGACGTCGGAGCAGATGGGTCGTCTACGGAGGGCTCGCACTCGAACCGGCACGGCTGCCGGACCCGGGCGAGCTGATCTTCCGGGGGAAACGGGTCGAGGGGTTCTGGCTCACCTCGTGGATTGGCGAGGCCTCGATCGTTCGCCTCGCGAGAGCCTCCCGTCGCGTGCAGGGCCTCTTCGCCGATGGCACGTGGCACACAGATGTCACCGCCACGGTGAGGCTGGCCGACGCGGTCGACCAACTCCCGACGCTGCTCGCACGAGCCAACCACGGCAAGGTGATGCTCACGCCCTGAGGCGGACGGCCCCCGGTCCTCGAGCCGGCCCGGGTCGTGCGGGAGCCGCTAGATGGCGAGACCTGCGGGGTTCGGGTAGTCCGGGTTGCGGCGAGCTTCCCGTTCGAGGGCTCCCATCACGGCCAGAACCACGGCGTCGTCCCAGTGCCGGGCCACGACCTGCACCCCCAGCGGCAGGCCGGCACTCCCCCGGTCGACCTGCGCCGCGGTGATGTGGGCGAGATCGCGACTTCCCGGCGCCCGCCCACCCTCCTCGTCGGCCCGCACCCTCGTCGTCGAGACGACCCCTGCCGGCGCTCCCAGGATGTTGTAGGTATACGCGTAGCTGACAGCCGGGAAGAGGTGCTCGCTCGCCCCGTGGGTGAAGGCCGGGGACGCCACCGGCGGACAGATGATCACGTCGAGGCCCTGGGCGTCGAACAGATCGAGGTAGGCCAACCGGTACCGATTGCGCGCCTCGACGATCTCCCAGAACTCCGCCGCCGAGGCGAGCTTCAGGTGGCGGATCTGGTCGGCGAGGTACCGCTGGCCGCGCCGCTCCATCATCGCCACCACGAGGGGTCTCATCAGGGCGGGGATTCGCACCCCGCGCAGCAGGCCGGCGACCTGGGGCACGGGCTTTTCGTCGCCCAACAACTCGAAGAAGTCCCTGCCGCCCCCGGCGGAGGCCGCGGCCAGGAAGATCCGCACCGCCTCCCAAGGATCGGGCGGGGACGTCTCGACCACCTCTGCTCCCAGGCCCCGAAGCATCGCCGCGGCCTCCTCGACCGCCCTGCGGACGGACGCCGACACCGGGAAGTATCCGTTGTCGACGTACATCCCGACCCTGAGGCCGGCGACGTCGATCCGGTTCGGGTCCGACCAGGGCACCGGCGCGACCAGGTCACCGGTCCGACCCATCGAGGTGGCTGCCAGGATCGACATCGCCAGTTGCAGGTCGTCGACGGTGCGAGCGATGGGCCCCGGCTGGGGGATGAAGGCCTCCTGGCCGGTTCCGAGCAGACCGGGAGCGAAGTCGTCGTTGGTCAGTCGGCCGGCCGTTGGCTTGATGCCGTGCACCCCGCAGAAGTGCGCCGGCAGCCGGATGCTGCCCCCGTAGTCGCCGGCGAGGCCGAGCGCCGATCCCCCGGCTGCCACGATGGCCGCCTCACCGCCGCTGCTCCCGCCGGGAGTGCGGTCCAGGTTCCACGGGTTGGCCGTGTGGCCATACACCGGGTTGACCGACTCCCAGCCCGCCAGCGTCTGGAGGATGTTGGTCTTTCCGAGCACGATCGCCCCGGCCCGCCGGAGGGCGGTGACCAGCGGACCTTCGTCGCGATCGATCCGCCCGATCTGCTTCGTCGCTCCCAGGGTCGTCTGCGTGCCGGCGACCCGGTACTGCTCTTTGATCGTCACCGGCACCCCGTGGAGCGGACCGACCGGCTCGCCACGCTTCATCGCCTCATCTGCATCGGCGGCATCCGCGCGAGCGCGATCGAAGAGAGGGATCACCACCGCGTTCAGGTCGGAGTCGATCGCTTCGATCCGCCGAATGTGTGCATCGACGACCTCGACGGCAGACAGTTCTCCCGTCCGGATCAGCGCCACCAGCTCGGTGGCGCTTCGGAACACGACTTCGTGTCCGCCGGGCGCCATCGTCGCATCCCGGCTCATCTCGTGGGTAGCCATGACCTCTCCTCCCATTTGCCCTACCGGGCCACGACCACGATCCGAAACCCCCCTCGGACGGTCAAGGGACAAAGGTCCGTTCGTCGGTGGCGCCGCCCCGGGAAGGCGCCCGTCGTCCGCCATCTCGACCGTCCACCGCGGGAGCTACCGTCCGTCTCGTCGAGCACCGAGATCGGCCCCATGCACACCCTGACGCTGACCGCAACCGATGCCGGACTGGCCGTCGCAGGCGACCTGCTGCGCAATGGTGGCCTTGTGGCGTTTCCCACCGAGACGGTCTACGGGCTGGGCGCCAACGCCCTCGACCCCGCGGCGGTGACACGGGTGTTCGAGGTGAAGGGCCGTCCGGCCGACAACCCGCTGATCGTCCATCTCGCCGACCCGGGAGACCTCGAGCGGGTCGTCGCAGGTGTGTCTCCCCTGGCCCGGCGCCTGGCGGAGACGTTCTGGCCCGGCCCGCTGACCCTGGTGCTCGAGGCTCGCAGCGGAGTCCCCGGGATCACCACCGGCGGTCTGACCACGGTCGCCGTGCGGGTCCCCGACCATCCGGTGGCCATCGCCCTTCTCCGCATCGCAGACATCCCTGTGGCGGCTCCTTCGGCCAATCGCTCGGGACGCCCCTCACCCACCACCGCCGAGCACGTGCTGACCGATCTGGGAGGAAGGATCGATGCGGTCGTCGACGGAGGACGATGCGTGTTCGGGATCGAGTCGACCGTGGTCGACGCCCGCGGCACGACTCCGGTGGTGCTTCGCGAGGGCGCGGTGAGCCGGGAGGAACTGGGGCTGACGGCGGACGCCGGCGGAGCAGACCTGTCGGTGTCGCCGGGAACCCGCCATCGCCACTATCAACCTGCCTGCCGCGTCGTCATCGCCGAGCAGGGGCGGGCCGCCGTCCTCGCCGGAGCGCTGGCCGCCCGGGGCGAGCGGGTGGGGCTGCTGGCCGCCGAGGAGCCCCCGACCGGCGTCGTCCGCTTGGGTCGGTTCCACGACGCCGGCCAGTTGGCGGCGCGACTGTACGGAGCCCTGCGCGACGGAGAGGACGCCGGCCTCGACGTGGTGGTGGTGGAAGCGGTGCTCGAAGTCGGGGTGGGCCGGGCGGTGATGGACCGCCTGCGCCGGGCCTCGGAGTAGACCGATCCGCCACTCCGGGTATCTTTGCCGGGCACCACTGGCCCCGAATCGAGACTCGAGGCATCCGAACAATGCGCCATCACACCGTCGAGTTCTTCTCCGAAGGGACCCCCATCGCCGGCCTCCTGCGGCTTCCCGACAGCGAAGGCCGGTTCCCGGGCATCGTGCAGGGACCCGGATGGCTGGGGCTCAAAGACGCCAAGCTGTACCACCCCTACCACGAGGCACTGACGGCAGCCGGGTTCGCGGTCCTGATCTTCGACTACCGCGGCTTTGGCGACTCGGGTGGCGAGCGGGGCACGCTCTCGCCACGGATGCAGCTGGAGGATCTGGTCAACGCCGTGACCTATCTCGGGACTCGCGACGACGTCGACGCCGACCGGATCGGGGCGTTTGGATCGGGGGGAACCGGCGGAGGCAACGCGGTGCTGGTGTCGGCGCACGACCGGCGGGTGCGCTGTGCGGTCGCCCAGGTCCCGGTGGCCGACGGGGAGGACTGGCTCAAGCGCATGCGCCGAGAGCACGAGTGGTACGAGTTCCTCGCCCGGCTCGAAGATGACCGGCGCACCCGGGTGCTCACCGGGACCGGCGAGATGGTCCACCCCCGCGAGGAGATCATGGTCCCCACCCCCGAACGCCGGACCGCCAACGTGAAGGCCGACGTCGACGATCGCGTCCCCACCCGGGTGCCGCTGGCCGCCGCCGAGGAGATCATCGCCTACAAGCCGATCGAGGCGGCCCATCGAGCCCGCAACCTGATGGTGATCGGAGTGGAGGACGACGCCGTGACCCCCACCGACCACGCGGTCGCCCTCTACGAGGCCGCCACCGGGCCCAAGCGGCTGATCATGCAGCGCCAGACCACCCACTACGGGGCGTACGCCCAGCACGGCGACGCGGTCATCCCCGAGATCGTCGCCTGGTACCGGACCCACCTCTCGGGGCGCACGGTGGAAGCGACCGACCCGGATGGAACCAGGGTCTTGAAGGAGCACCCATGACACGACTCATCACCGGCGCAGACGTCTTCGTCGAGGGCGGCACCCGGCCGCTCGACATCGTCATCGACGGTGAGCGCATCGCCGGGCTGGTGTCGCGGGGCTCGGGACCGTCGGATGCCGAGACGATCGACGGCTCGGGGCTGGTGGCGATCCCCGGTGCGGTCGACGTCCACGTCCACACCCGCGAACCGGGCTACACCCACAAAGAGGACCTGGTCACCTGCACCAGGGCGGCGGCGGCCGGGGGGTACACCACGATCTTCGGCATGCCCAACCTCGATCCTCCCACCATGACGGTGGCGGATCTCGACGCGGTGCTGGCGCTCTACGACGCAAAGAGCATCGTGGACTACAACCACAACCCGGCGGCCAAGCTCGTCGAGGAGATCCCGGGGATGGCCGCCCGGGGGGTCGCCGCATACAAGATCTACATGGTGGTCGACACCGGGCGGTCGTACCCCCATCCGTCCGCCATCGGTGTCCACGATCACGGAGACCTGTACCGGGCGATGCAGGCGATCGCCCCCACCGGGCGGCGCCTGATGGTCCACCCCCACGACCAGAGCATCATGGACGTCGTCGAACAGGCCTACTGGGAGGCAGGCGACCGCAGCCCGCAGGCATACGGCAAGACGCTGGCCGTCGACGACGGGATCATCTGGGACACGGCCACCGCCACGCTCATCCGGCTGGCCGAGGCCACCGGATGCAAACTCCACATCGTCCACGTCCAGACGACACGCCAGATCGAGATGCTGGCGGACGCCCGGGCCAGGGGAATCGACGTCACCGGCGAGGTCAACCACTGGGCGCTCTTCCTGGGGCGCATGTCAGACATCGACGAGCAGGGCTCCTACGTGCTCTCCTACTACGTGCCCGATCATCACCGGGAGGCGCTGTGGGAGGCCCTGGAGGAGGGCATCGTCGACATGCTCTCCTCCGATCACGCCCCCCACACCCGCGAGGAGAAGGAGGTCGGGTGGACCGACGCCTGGGCGGCCCACACCGGCACCCCCGGCATCCAGTACCAGCTCCCGCTGATGGTGAACGCCTGGCACGAAGGCAAGCTCTCCTTCCCCCGCCTGGTCGACCTGGTGAGCACCGCCCCCGCGGAGGTCTTCGGCCTTCCCGGCAAGGGCACCCTCGCTCCCGGGTCCGATGCAGATATCACCCTCCTCGACCTCGATCGGGAATGGACGATCACCAACGAGTCGGTGCTGTCCAAGATCGGGTGGACTCCCTATCACGGCCGGACCATCCGGGGGTCGGTCGAGCGCACCCTGGTGCGGGGCACGGACGTCTGGGCCGGGGGCGAAGTGGTGGGACGACCCGG
Organism: Acidimicrobiia bacterium; assembly: GCA_036525795.1. GTDB lineage: Bacteria > Actinomycetota > Acidimicrobiia > Spongiisociales > ZC4RG35 > DATCZS01. Next base: position 7,127 of record DATCZS010000130.1, read on the forward strand.
CCACGGGAAGTTGGTCACCCCCTCGGAATCGGAGCATTGAGATGGCGATGAAGTTCGGTCTGTTGCTGCCCCACTTCGGCGAATACGCCGATCGTCACCTCCTGCTGGACGGAGCCCGCCGCGCCGAGGAACTCGGATTCGACTCGGTGTGGGTGCGCGACCACCTGCTCTTCGAGCCGCACGGCGAGTTCGAGTCGGCCCACAAGGACTTCTTCGAGCCGCTCACGGTGCTGACCGCAATCGGGGCCGTCACCGAGCGGATCACGCTGGGGACCGCCACGCTCATTCCGTTCCGCCACCCTCTGGTGACCGCGCTGACGCTCGCAACGATGACCCATGTGGTGGGCCCCCGGATCATCGCCGGGTGGGGGGCGGGAACCTTCGACCACGAATTCGAGGCGGTGGGGATGGGAGGGATCTTCCGTCCCGAACTGGTCGAGTCGAACGCCCGCATCTTCGAGGCGGTGTGGTCGGGCGACCGGGTGGACTACGAGGACGACCACTTCGAGTTCAGCAATGTCACCCTCCATCCCAAGCCGGCCGGGCCGATCCCCTTCTGGTACGGGGGGGCAACCCCCGCCTCGGCTCGCAGGGCGGCCGAGTACTGCGACGGATGGATGCCAGGACGCACAACTCTGCTGACGATCGCCAAGCGGGTCGAGCAGATGCGGTCGCTGGTCGCCGAGAACGGGCGGCCGATGCCCACGGTGGCGGTGGTCCCCCCCACCACCATCGGAGAGACCGAAGAGGAGGCGTGGGCGGGTACCAACGTCGACGGACTGCTGGCGTGGGCGAACGAGCGCGGCAAGTGGTGGGTGAAGCCGCCCTCGGGCACGTTCGAGACCGTCGCCGACATCGAGGGCTCGCTCATCGCCGGCACCCCCGACCAGGTGATCGAACAGACCCGCAAGTTCGAAGAGGTCGGTGTCGAGCACCTGGTGTTCGACACGCGGCTCAGCTACGACCGCTGGTTTCAGTCGATCGAACTGCTCGGGGCCGAGGTCATCCCCGCGCTGCGCTGAGCCGGCCGGCGCAGACGGCTCGCCCGGCCTTCCACTAGATTCCGACGCCCCAGAGGGAGGACCCCGTGGACGGTGAGCGAACCGAGGAGTTGGTGGCGCTCAACGCCGATGTGGTCGGCTACAGCGCGCTGGTGGCGGACGATCTCGAGGACACGAGCGCCGTCATGAGCGGCTACCACCTGCTGGTGGAGTCCGAGGTCGCCGGTCACGGCGGCACGCTGGCCAACTTCGTCGGCGACAGCTTCATGGCGGTCTTCGAGGACTCGATGGAGGCGCTGGGTGCGGCCATCGCCATCGCCACAGAGGTGGAGAGACGAAACGCCGACCGCCCCACCACCCGCCAGGTTCGGTTCCGCATGGGCATGGACCTGGGGGCGGTCACCTTCGCCCAGGGAAACCACCATGGGGACGCCCTCAACATCGCCGCCCGCATCCAGGCGATCGCGCGGGAGGGCGGGCTGGCCGTCTCCGGACGCGTCTACCGGGCGCTCGACGAACCCGCCCTCCGGTTCCGGGCGATGGGACGCCGGCGACTCAAGAACATCCCGGAACAGGTGGATGTCTACGAGTTCGCCGGACTGCCGACCGATGCGCAGCCGGGCACTCCCAGGCGCTCGCTGTCGCTGGACGCTCCCACCGTCGCCATCCTCCCCATCCACACCGAGATGGTGGACGACACCGTCAAGGCGGCCGCCGGGGTGATCCGCCAGGACCTGGTCCACCGGCTCTCGACCATTCCCGACCTGGTGCTGATCGACGCCCCGCCCGAACCGGACGGCGGCCCCACCGGCTCGGCCCGCTACATGCTCGAGAGCGGTGTCCACCAGTTCAAGGACACCGTCCGGGTGTTCGCCGTCCTCTTCGACGTCAACACGATGAACGTCGTGAAGTCGCACAAGTGGACCATGCCCGTCGACGCGATGTTCGCCAGGTCGGAGGAACTGGCCGACGAGGTGGCCCATTCGGTGGACGTGGAGCTGGTGGTGGGCGAACCGGCCCGCCTCTATGCCGAGCTCGACGATCCGGTGGCGATCCAGAACGTCTACCTGGGCTGGTTCCACCTGCGCAACGACACCAAGGAAGGGTGGCAGCGGGCATTGGAGCTGTTCGGCGAGGTGGCCCGCTCGCATCCCGATGTCCCCTACGGCGCGGTGCTCTCCGGATTCGCGTGGTGGCTGGGCGCCGCCAACGGCTGGACCGAGGCGGAACAGGCGCTCGATCGTGCCGCCGAATTCGCCAGGCACGGGGCGGCGGTTGGCGACCCCACCGGGATGGCCCAGGCGGTCGAAGCTGCCGTGCACATGTCGCGGGGCGAGGTCGATGCGGCGCTGGCCCGCCTCGACCACCTCGAGATCGTCCGACCGACCTGCGACATCACCTTCGGCCTCGAAGGTGCGATCCGCCGGTACATGGGACAGTGGGAGCAGGCGGTGGAGCTGCTCGACAAGGCCATGCGGCTGACCGGGATCAACAAGCCGTGGTACCCCACGGTGAAGGCCTCGTCGCTGTTCACCGGTGGCCGGCTCGACGAGGCGGCGTCGCTCGCCGAAGGCGTGCTGGAGTACCAGCCGCACAACCTCGAGGCGCTGCTGGTGCTGGCCGCCGCCCAGGTGGAGCTCGGTCTGGAGCGACGGGCCAGGGCGACCGGCGATCTGATCAAGGAGCGCTTCCCCTCGATCGACGTCGAGGACTGGCTCGAGAAGACCCCGTACCAGCGGCGGGAGATCGTCGAACGCTGGAAGGTCGACCTGATGTCGGCGGGAGCCATCTCCGACTGACTCGCCCCTGGAACGGGCGAGCCTCCGACGCCGTCAGCGCCGCCCGCTCGAGCCCCGGCCGCCGCACCAGTCGTGCGGCCTACCCTGGGACCCATGAAACGACTCCTCACCGTCGGCATCGCCGCCCTTGCCGGGGCGCTCGCCGGTTCCGCCGTCCGCCAGCTCGTGCTCCGGAAGACGACCTCTTCGGGGGGCGAGATCGTCATCGCCGCCCGCCCGATCCCGATTGCGGCCGGCGTCACCGCCGGACTCTTCCTGCCTCGCTATCGGCCGCTGGTTGCCTTCGTGGTGGCGGTCAACGTCGCCGCCAACACCAGGACCGGCGGAGAGAGCGCCAAGTCGGACACCGCCCAGGGGTGAGACCCGCCCAGGGGTGAGACCCGCCCAGGGGTGAGACCCCTGGGCCGGGTCCTTGATCAGTGCTCGCCTCCCTCGCCCGGCCGGGACCCGACCCGCGCCCGCAACGGCTTCTCGAAGTCACCGGCGCCCATGATCTGGTGGACGTCCCAGTCGAAGAGCTCGAACCGGCAATCGCCGCTCACCGTGAACGGGTCGGCGGCGGCGATGACCTCGGCGGCCTCCGGCGACTCCGCCCTGATCAGGTAGATGCTGAACGACAGGTCGCGAACGGGGCCTGACATCACCACGGAGCCGTCGTCATGGCGCCGTCGCATCCAGTCGAGATGCTCCGCCAGCGTCACCGACCATTCGGCTCGGGGCCGTACCGGGTGGCGGAAACACAGGAAGAAGGACATGGCAGCTCCGGGTCGGGGAGGTCCATTCTGACCGGAGGGGTACCGGGATGACGCCCGGATCGAGGGACGTCGGGCGATATCCTCTCCGAACCCGACCCGGAGACCGACCCATGGAGATCGCCGACGTCCTTCCCTTCCTCGCCGAGCACCGACGGGGGGTTCTTGCCACCCATCGGGCGGGAGGCCGCCCCCAGCTGTCGAATGTGAACTACGGGCTCACCGGCGGGGTGATCCGCATCTCGATCACCGCCGACCGTTTCAAGACCAAGAACATGCGCCGGGACCCCCGCGCCAGCCTCCACGTGACGTCCGAGGACTTCCGGAGGTGGGCGGTGGTCGACTGCGACGTCCACCTCGGGGCGACGGCGTCGGCTCCCGGCGACGCAGGAGTGGCGGCGTTGATCGACCTGTACCGTTCGATCAACGGCGAGCATGCCGACTGGAGCGAGTTCGAACAGGCCATGATCACCGACCGCCGCCTCGTCGCCTCCCTCCACCCCACCCACACCTACGGCCAGCGCATCTGAGGAGGCCGCTACCGGGCGATGAGGTGTCCCCTGCGGACGGCTTCGACGATGATCCAACCCCCTGCGGCGAGCACCGGGGCCGCCGGCACCCACGGAGACCCGGGACGCCCCGGCTCCTCCGGCTCGCGGTCAGGGATCGACACGATGTCGGGGGGCGCGGCGATTGCCCCGCGACTGGTGGTCGAGGTCGACGGTCCGCCGGAACCCCCCGCCCCCTCTCCCCCCGGGGAATCTCCGCCGCCGGTGGTATCGCCTGCGAGGTCCACCACGAAGCCGACCAGCAGCACCAGCTCGTCTTCGCTCAGCCTGGCCGCGAACCCGGGCATCTCTCCCGTTCCGTCGGCGATGATGGTCCGAATCTCGGGTTCGGACAGCCCGATACCGGCGATGACGCCGCCCGAACCGCCTTCGCCGCGGAACCCGTGACACCCCGAGCAGTTCATCGCGTACAGCGCCCCGGCGTGGAGTTCGGGCTCCGTTGCGGCGGTGGTCGTCGTCGCGGCCAGCGAGAGGATGTAGTCCGCGACTGCGCTGATCTCGCCGGCGGGCAGCCGGGCGCCGAATGCGGGCATGCTGTCGCGACCGTTGGTGGTCACCGACACCAGCTGCGACCTGGACAGGGACGTCCCCGTCAGGTTTCCGCCGGACGGTCCGTGACAGCCGGCGCAGTCGGCGGCGTAGACCGAACTGCCGCTTCGCAGCCGCCCCCCCGGCGCCGTCGTCGAGGTCGGAGCGGCGCTGCGGGAGAGGAGATAGTCGGCCAGCGCCTGGATCTGGGAGGTGCTCAGGCCCGAGCCGTATGACGGCATGCTGCCCCGACCATTGGTGATCACAGAGACCAGCTGCGACCCGCTGAGACCGGTGGGCACGAGGTTGCCTCCGCCGGCACCGTGGCATCCGGCGCACGACCCGGCGAAGAGGGCCGCCGCATCGATCGGTGTACCGGGAGCAGTGGTCGTCGTGGCGGGGGCGGGGGCTCCGGTCACATAGGCGTAGATGGCGGCGATCTGTGCCTCCGACAGCGCCGCCCCAAAGCCCGGCATCGCCGATCCCTGGCCGTTGGCCACGATCGATGCGAACTGGGACACAGCGAGTGACGTATTGCGCAGATTGCCACCGCCCGATCCATGGCAGCCGGCGCACGAGGCGGCGTACAGGGCGGCGCCGTCGGGCGCCTGGCCGGGCACCGTGGTGGTGGTCGTCACGGTCAATGGTGTGGAGGACGGCTCGCCCGGGAAGGAGAGCGCCTGGATCTCCTGGAGGTTGGTGAAGCCGTCGCGGTCCGAGTCGAGGCTCTCGATCGCCCGGAAGTCACCGTCGCCGCGCTCTTCCCAGTCGTTTCCGTAGGCGTTCAGCTCCTCATCGCCGCCCCAGGGGTCGGGGGACCGATGGCACAGCAGGCAGCCGTTGAGCTGAGAGGCAGCGGCGGCCGGATACCTCTCGACGAACCGCGAGACGTTGTCCGGTTCGGCGGATGCCGGACTCTGGAACACCGCGAACACCAGCGCGAGCGCACCCACCAGAGTGAACCCGAGGACCAGTCTCGCCGGCCGGTCGGGTACGACCCCTCTGTGAGCGGCCATGTCACGCCTTTCTCGGACTACGGACAACCTACGGCGAACCACACCAATCGGGCGCTAAGCAGAAGTCAAGGAGATGCAAAGGGCTGTCTCATACGACGCATCACGACCAACGGTACGCTTCGCGCGAGCCACGAGGAGGGATTCGATGGGCGCCGTCAGAGTCTCGGTGGGTACCAAGAAGGGTGCGTTGGGACGGTGACCCAGCGGCGCGTGCTCGACGCGCTCGAAGGGGCGTACCCGGTGCTGCGCGGCACCATCCGCGACCACCAGACGAAGCTGCGCCGCCCGTTCGTGCGCTTCTTCGCCTGCGGAGAGGATCTCTCCAACGACGACCCGGACACGCCGCTGCCCGAGGCGGTCTCC
>DATCZS010000131.1:0-38801 GCA_036525795.1 Acidimicrobiia bacterium
CTCGGAGGGGTAGCGCCAGATCTCCGCCCCGTCGGCATTGGCGTCGAGCGCCAGCAGCACCCCGTCACCGGTGGTGACGATGATCTTCTCGTCGACCACGGTGACCGGAGCGGTGACCCGGGTGTCCACCGACCGGCTCCACGCCGCCACCCCCGCCGTCTGGGCGTTGAGCGCATGGATGACCCCGTCGTCTGACGCATAGATGGCGAGCACGTTCGACGACGACAGACCGGCGGTCGGGATGTTGGCGACGGTGGGGGCGATGTTGACCTCGTCTCCCGCCTCGCGTCGTTCGCGAGCCCCCGTGCTCTGGTCGATCACGTACACCGCGTCGGCGGTGCGGCTGCCGATGAACAGCGACGTGCCGTAGGCGACCGGCTCGGTCCCGAACTCCCCGCCCGGGGATACCGACCAGTAGTAGCAGGTGAACGAACTCGGAACGCCCGAACCCTCGACCGTACCCGTACGGGTCGGGCCGCCCCGATGTTCGGAGCTGCCGATCAGCCGATCCTCCGCGGGGCATACGATCTCCCATGGTTCGGGCTCGGGTTCGGGTTCGGGTTCGGGCTCCTCGATCACGGTGGAAGAAGGGCCGTTGCCGTTGGTGTTGGGAAGGAACACGAACACCACCACCAGCGCCACGGTGGCGGCGGCGATCAATGGACCTACCCAGCGGAAGAACGACGCCACCCGGGAGGGGGCCACCACCAGACCGGCGGCGCGGCGCTGCGAAGGGCTGAGGATCGCCGCGGCTCCTCCGAGGCCGGCCGAGGCGAGGGCGGCGTCGAGCCCGGCGAGCAGGTCGGTGTCGGTGACCTCTTCTTCGTCCGAGGGGATGGCGGCCAGGGCACGCTCCACGAAGGGCAGCGACCTCCAGTCCTGCTGCCACTCCTCGGGTACGTTGCGACCCACCCGGGCGATGGCGAGCGCCACCGGACCCGCCTCTCTGGTGGCCCAGGCGTCTGCGGCCTCGATCGCCTCGGCCGCCAGCATGGGGTTGCCGATGCGGTGGGCGAGACCGGCGGCGATCCGGCCGAGATCGGCATTCTTTTCGCGCCGACACCGTTCGACGAGCAGCCACGCACCGATGCCCAGCCAGCCCGCCTGCAGCAGGCGATCGGCCACATCTGCCGCCCTCCCCGCATTCCAGGTGTCTGCGGCGGCCAGGGCCAGTGCGTCGAGTTCGGCCCGCAGCCGGAGCCCGTTGGCCCCCGGAGGGGTGGCGGCGATCCCCGCCTCGACTGCCGCTTGCGCCCCGGGACGATCGCCCGCCAGAAGCAGGGCGCGGGCCCTGAGGGTGGCGGCACGGTTGGCCCAACCGGGGAAGGACTCCGCCACGATGGCATCGAGGCGTTGAGAGGCGGCGACGGCATCGTCGGCGCGACGAAAGGCGATCGCCCCTTCGGTCTCGGCGATGGCGGAAAGGAAGTGGAGGGCGCCTGCTCCGGTGCGTTCCGCCGTCGCCCTGGCCCGCACCAGCGCCTCCCGGGCGGCGGCGGCATCACCTGCGCCGAACTTGGCGCGCGCCATGTAGACGTCCTTGTCCGCCACCGAGATCTCGTCCTCGATGGCGGCCGCCCGGTCCCGGGCGGTGGTGAACCCGTTGTCGGCCCGCTCCATCCAGCCTCGGTCGAGATCGGTCCACGCCCGGTTGATCGATGCGTAGAACCGCTGGACCTCCGAGCCGTGGCGCGACACGAGCTGCAATCCGCGGGCGAACTCGTCGTCCGCCTCGTGTTCGAACCCCAGGCGGGACAGCACCCGGCCGTGGAAGGTCGAGAGCGAACCGAGCTTGGCCGCCATGCCCTGCTCCGCCGCCAGCAGCATCGCCAGCGCCACCTGACGCTCGGCATCGGAAGGCCGCTGGAGATCATCGAGGATGGCGGCGGCGAACGCCAGGGCGTCCACCTGCCCCTCGCCTTCGAGATGGGGGGTGGCGGCGTCGAGATCCTCGAGGGCCGCCTCGCTCTCGCCGCGGTTGCGCCGGAACCGGGCCCGTTCGATCAACAGATCCGACAGCTCCGCCGGAGCGATGCGGGCTTCCCGCCCCGCATCGATCGCCACGCCGGCGAGACGCTGGCGCTCGGCCGGCTCGAGGCTCTCGCCGGCAAGGGCCTCGCGAATGAGCGGATACGCCCGCGCCGCAGCACCGGCGTGCCACAGTGCCACCCCGCGGTGGCGGGCCGGGGCACTGCGGGCCTCCAGCTCATCGGCCAGGCGGGTGGCGAGCACCGTGTAGCGGCCCTGGGCGAGCGTCGAGGTGCCCCCGCGCGCGCCCGAGCGATCGACGATCAGCCGGCCCTCGCCGGCCAACTCGTCTGCCGCTTCCGCCACTTCGGCCAGCGGCCGGTCGAGCACCGCCGCCGCAACGTCGAGCGGCAGGGGTTCCATCATCGACGACAGGGCTTCGAGCTCCGCCCCGATCTCACCTGTTGTGCTCACGCATGTCCTCCCGACGTCGGCGGAAGGGCACGTCGCACCCGACCATCCGGCAGTCCCTCTCTCACTGCGATGACGCGATCCGCGGCGCCACCGGTACCCGATGGGTATCGTGGCAGAACGTACTCCGGAAGGTGGAGGATGTCAGACGAAATCTTGCAGCTGATCTCCGAGTCGCCGTTCCTCGGCGCGCTTCCCACCGACCAGGCGAAGCGCCTGTCCTCGATGGCCGCCGTGCGCACCTTCATGCCGGGCGAGTCCATCGTCAGCGAGGGAAGCACCGAGGCGATGACGATGTGGATCGTGATCGACGGTGAGGTCGAGATCAGGAAGGGCGACAACGTCGTCACCACCATGGGCCGCGGCGCCCACATCGGCGAGATGGCACTGTTCGCGGATACGGGAAGTCCGCGAACGGCGGGCGTCGTCGCCAAGACCGAGACGAGGGCCTTCCGGGTCGCCAAGTGGGACCTGATCCCGTTCGTGGAACAGCACCCCAAAGTGGCAATGGCCGTGATCCAGGAGCTCGCCAGAAGGCTCGAACGGACCACCGCCGCCCTGGGCTGAAGCCCGGCCCCAACGGTCGAGGTCGGCATCGCCGACCGGCTTCGGTCTTCCGATCGCCGCCCGATCCCGACGGGCGACGCCAGAGCGCCCGCATCGCCTCGCGGGCGGGTGGTGCACCGGGCCGAGAACGGAATCTCGGGTGGCGGCTACCATCACGAGTCCGGAACGACCCCGTTCCGATCTCATGACCACCGAGTCCCCAACCTCGCTCGTCCGCGCCGGACGCCCGCGCCGATTCGCCCTCTCCGTCGTGTTGTGGGCATTCGGCCTGTCTGCCTCCACCCTGCTCGTGGGGGTCTGGGGTCGCGCGGTCGCATCGAGCGAGCAAACGCTCTCCACGACCGCCCGGGCCGCGGTGGACGCGTCCATGGCATCCGAGCGCATCCAGGGATGGATCATGTCCGAGATCGACGACCTGGAAGGGGTCGATCCGGCCACCGTCGAGCCGGCCGTCTCCGAGGTCGTCGGCGCCCCGGAAACCGCCCTCGCGCTAGACGCGCTCATCACCCAAGTCGTCGGCGCCGCCCTCGCCCCGCCTGCCAGCACCGTGCAGATCGACGCGACGACGGCATTGAGACCGCTCGCTCCCCTCATCTCCCAACAGTTCGCGGAACGAGGGGTCGCCGTCACAGACGCCGAAGTCGGGATCGTGCTTGACCGGCTCGGAGCACTGGTGGTGTCGACCGAAGACGAGCTGGGGATCACCGATGCGGTGGCCCGAGGGAGAGCCGCCCTCACCGTGGTGGTCGTCGCAGCCACGCTGGCACTCGCCGCCACCGCGGCACTGGCCCTCGCCCTGGCCGACGACCGCATTGCCATGGTGCGGTCGCTCGCGATCCGTCTGACCGTGGCTGCGGCGACGTTCGCCGCCTTCCTCCGCATCGGAGCATGGGCGGTCGACCCCTTCGGAGGGCGTTCGCCCGTCATACGGGCGGGGGTGGTGGTGCTGTCGAGCAACACCGGCATCCTGGCGGCCATCGGCGGGGCATCCGCCGGAGTGGCGATCGTCGCCGCCGTCACGATCAGGTCGCGACGATTCACCCGGGACTCCACTCGATCCTTGGAGAACCATGAACCGCTTCCGGGCGCCGAATCCGGAGCCCGGTCGACGACTTCGGGCAGCTCGCCGGTCTCCCCCGGCGAGTCGGCCCTGTCGGGGTGATCCCGCCGCCGGACGCCCGATCCCGACAGACAGTGTGCGGTGATGTCTGCAGCAGCTGATCGCCGACACGGTCGGACAGGACGGCAGCAGCGGTGAACACCGAACACCCGCCGCGGCGGCCAGACCGGAAGCGACGGAGGCTCAGAACGGCTTCGGGTCGATGCCGACGATCCTGACCCGGATCAGGTCATCGGAGAGGTTCGCCGTCTTGGGGCCCACCTGGGCCAGCGCCCGGGTGCCGTCCGCCAGTTCCACCAGGGAGGTCAGGCTCTTCGCCTCGAGGCACGAGCCCTTGAACACGCTCACAGAGCCGGCCCAGCCGGCCGTCTCGACGTCTGTGACCTGAAGCTCTGCCTTGCCAACGTCGAGCAGCATCCCCGCTCGGTCGAGGACGCGCGCTCTCCCGGTGTAGGTGTCACCCGCCATGCGTCGGGGAGGATACTCGGGCGGGCGCCCGGCCCGGTAGTCGACGGGCTACGAGAGCGGAGCCACCTCGGCGATCATCCGCTCCACGGTCATTTCGGGGAGCAGCAGTGCCGAACCGGCCACCGTCAACACGTCGAGGTGTCCGGGGACGATGCGCCGCTCACAGGCGACAGCCCGGATCGCCACGTTCAGCAGGCGTTGCCGCCCGATCATGTCCATGAACTCTGCGGTCTCAGACAGCAGCTGCTCGAGGTGCACGAGATCGCGATCGGCCACCATGACGTCGACCAGCGAGGCGTCGGGGGAGATGACCCTGCGCGCCGCCTTGAGCACCCTCGCCCTCGCCCTGGGATCGTCGCCGGAGGCGGAGTACAGGGCCTGCATGAGGGCGAGCGACGCGCATTCGAAGCGGGCGAGCATCTCTGCCGCGGTGGGGATCACCAGGACGTCCTCGGTGTAGCTCGAGCCGCATCCGACGCACACCACGTACTTCCCCAGCCGCCGGCCCGGGATCAACGCCAGGCCGAACGGCATCAGCCAGCGCCGCACATCGGTGAGGTCGTAGAACCGATCGCCCCCATCGATCGGACAGTGAAACAGCCCCGAATCCACGATCGTGGAACGGAGCCGCCAGCCCGTCGACGCCCGCATGAATCCTCCCGCTTGCCCTGCGCTCTCGCCCGTTCTACACGGTATTCGCGTCCCGTGCGGCGTCAAGGCGTCAAGTCACCGCCCGACGGGTCGAAAAGCCGGGTCTGCGCCAACGGCCGTCGGCGAGCGTCGAGCGCAGAGCCATCACCGCGTCGAAGACGTCCACGTGGCTCGTGTACATCGGTGCCATCCCGAAACGCAGCACATCTGGGGCGCGGAAGTCGCCGACAACGCCGTCGGCGATGAGGGACTGGACGATGGGATATCCGTCCGGATGCCTGAGATTCACCTGCGAGCCGCGCCGATCGGGATCGCGGGGGGTGAGCACCTCGACCTCGGGCACGTGCACGTCGACGAGGTCGATCATGAGTCCGGTGAGCGACTCCGACTTCACCCTGATGGCGGCGAGGTCGACGTCGTCGAACAGGTCGAGGGCGGCATCGAGCGCCGCCAGCGAGAGCACGTGAGGGGTCCCGATCCGGGCCCGGCCGATGCCTGTCGCAGGACGGAACTCTGAGCTGAACTCGAAGGGATCTGCATGGCCGAACCACCCGGGGATCGGGTTCTCGAAGGCCTCCATGTGACGGGGGGCGACATACAGGAACGCCGGCGCACCGGGACCGCCGTTCAGGTACTTGTACCCGCAGCCGACGGCGAGATCCGCACCACAGTCCTCCAGCCGGACTTCGAAGGCGCCCGCCGAATGGGCGAGGTCCCAGATCGTCAAGACGCCCGCCGCGCGTGCGGCGGCCGTGACGGCGGCCATGTCGTGGCGTCGCCCCGTGCGGTAGTCGACCTGGGTGAGTGCCACCACCCCGATCTCCTCTGAGAGGGACTCGACCACCCGCTCCGGCTCGACCACGCGCACCTCCGCCACGCTCGACAGGACATACCTGTCGCTCGGGAAATTGCCCGAATCCGTCAGCACGACAGGCGAGCGCGCCATGCGCACGGACGCCGACGCCAGCTTGAAGAGGTTGACGGAGGTCGAGTCGCAGGCCAGGACCGATCCCGGCTCCGCCCCGATCAGGCGGGCGATTCGATCCCCCACCCGGTGCGGCAGGTCGACCCAGCCGTGGAGGTTCCACGAGCGGATCAGGTCCTCGCCCCACTGCTTCTCGACCACCTCGGCGAGACGGCCGGCCACGTTCCTGGGGAGCATGCCCAGCGAGTTCCCGTCCAGGTAGATCAGTCCCTCCGGAACCACGAAGCGTTCGCGAAGGTGACGAAGGGGGTCCCGGGCGTCGAGGCGCTCGCAGTCGGCGCGGTTCATGCCGTGACGCTAGCGATCGAACGGGCGGCCTCCGGCCGGCGGTGGCGCTGCGGACATCGCATCGCCCCGACGCGATCCCCGGCCGGGCCAGCACGTCGACGTTCAGACGCGCCTGACCCAGTCGCCCGAAGCGATGCGCTCGGAGTCGGGGAACTCCACGTCGGGAAAGGCGACGTAGGTCCAGGCGTCCACCGGATCGCCGCTGTCGAGCTCCACCGCCACCCTGCGTCGAACGTACTCCCGGCCTTCGTACTGATCGAGCCGCTCCAGCACTTCGTCGACGACCGGCCCCGGGACCGTCACCAGGTCCCCCACGACCACCGAGGCAGGATCCGCAACCACGAAGGGATAGCGGAACGTCGCCCCGTAGAGGGCGTGACCGACGAGACGGGCCGGACGATGCTCGGTCGCATGGTCGCCGAGCCACCGCTCGTACGCCGCCTCGCCCGGACGCAGTGTCCCGTAGACGAAGATGTGCGGAGTCACAGCCGGGACGATACGCCTCCTCGTATTGTCCGGCTTCGAATGGCGAGGCCATACACTGTCGTTGCCATGATCTCTCCCCTCATCGGTATCTCCTGCTGGACGCGCTCACTCGACACGCACCTCGACGACGGTGAGCGCCACTTCTCGATCGGAGGCGTCTACGTGGACGCCATCACCGACGCGGGCGGCGTTCCGGTGATGCTCCCTTCGATCGATCCCGGCTTTGCGACCCAGGCGGTGTCGCGGCTCGACGCAGTGATCATCTCCGGGGGCAACGACATCGATCCTGCCCGGTACGGTGCCGCCATCGACGGCAGCGTGGATCCCGATCCACCCCGGGACGCGTGGGAGCTGGCGCTGATCGACGCCGCCAGGGCCCTCGGCGTCCCGCTCCTGGGGATCTGCCGGGGAGCCCAGCTCCTCAACGTTGCGTACGGAGGGACTCTGGTCCAGCACATCTGGGACGCGCGCGACGACCATCCCGCCCTCTGGATCGGACAGACGAAGAAGCTCGCCACCGGGATGCACGAGGTCGAGTTCGAGGCGGACAGTCGATTCGCCGCCATCTACGGCACGGAGCGAAGGATGGTCAACAGCCTCCACCACCAGGCCCTCGACCGTATCGGCCGCGGGCTGCGGGTGGTCGGAACCGCTCCGGACGGGACCGTCGAGGCCATCGAGGCCATCGACGGCTGGGAGGCCCTCGCCGTCCAGTGGCACCCCGAGCGGCTCGACCTCGCCGACGAGCGGCCGCTGTTCGAGGCGTTCGTCAGGCTGGCTTCGGAACGGTCGCAGAGGGCGGCATCCGCCGGCCTGGTTCCTCCCGATGTGTGGCAGCGGCGATCGGCATCTCAGCCCACCAGATGGGGAGCAGCGGCCGGCTGACGCGAGTGCGGGACGTCAGGGACCGGTCTGCGGCTCCGAGAAGCTGAGCGCTCCACCGGAGCTGTCGACCCCGATCCGATCACCGTCGACGTAGGTCCCGTCGAGCAACTTGACCGCCAGCACGTCGGCCAACTCGCGCTGGATGAGCCGCTTGAGGGGTCTGGCCCCGTAGACGGGGTCGAACCCCCGCTCGGCGAGAAGGTCCTTGGCGGCATCGGTCACAGAAAGCTCCAGGCGGCGACCGGCCAGCCGGCGCGTGAGCAGATCGAGCTGGATCTCGACGATCTGTCTGAGCTCGGAATGGTCCAGACGGCGGAATACGACCACGTCGTCCACGCGGTTGATGAACTCGGGGCGGAAGTGCGACCGAACGGCATCCATCACTCGCGACTCGACCAGCTCGTCGGAGAGGTCGGGCTGAATGAATTCCGAGCCGAGGTTGGACGTCATGATCAACACCGCATTGGTGAAGTCGACCGTCCGCCCCTGACCGTCGGTCAGCCGGCCATCGTCGAGCAGCTGGAGGAGCACGTTGAACACGTCGGAATGCGCCTTCTCGACCTCGTCGAGGAGGATCACGGCATACGGCCTCCGCCGGACCGCCTCGGTGAGCTGACCGCCTTCGTCGTAGCCCACGTAGCCGGGAGGCGCTCCGATCAGGCGGCTCACCGTGTGCTTCTCCATGTACTCGGACATGTCGATGCGCACCATGGCCCGCTCGTCGTCGAACAGGAACTCTGCCAGTGCCCTGGCCAGTTCGGTCTTGCCCACACCGGTGGGACCGAGGAACAAGAACGAGCCGATCGGCCGATTGGGGTCCGACAGCCCGGCGCGCGAGCGCCGCACGGCGTTCGCCACCGATTCGACCGCCCGGTCCTGGCCGACCACCCGACGGTGCAGATGCGACTCGAGGTGGATCAGCTTCTCCATCTCGCCCTGCATGAGTCTGGTCACGGGGATCCCGGTCCACCGCGAGACCACCTCGGCCACGTCCTGATCGGTCACCTCCTCGGAGAGCATGCGCCCCTCGGCGTGCAAGGCCTCCAGATCGGACTGGCGCGCCCCCAGCGCCTCCTCCAGGTCGCGCAGCGTGCCGTAGCGCAGCTCGGCCGCTCGTTGCAGATCGCCGTTGCGTTCGGCCCGCTCCGCATCGGCGCGCGCCGATTCGATCTGCTCCTTGGTCGCCTGGATGGCCGAAATCGCCTGCTTCTCGAGGTTCCAGCGGACGGTGAGCGGATCGATCTGCTCGTCGACGTCTGCCAGGTCGCGCTGCAGCGACGCCAGCCGCTCTGCCGAGGCCGGATCGCTCTCCTTCTTGAGCGCCTCCCGCTCGATCTCGAGCTGGATCTTGTGCCGGGTGAGCTCGTCGATCTCGTCCGGCATCGAATCGATCTCGATACGGAGGCGACTGGCCGCCTCGTCGATGAGATCGATGGCCTTGTCGGGGAGCTGACGGCCGGTGATGTAGCGATCCGACAGCGTGGCGGCCGCCACCAGCGCGGTATCGGTGATGCGCACCCCGTGGTGCACCTCGTAGCGCTCCTTCAAGCCGCGCAGGATGCCGACGGCGTCGGCCACCGAGGGCTGATCGACCAGCACGGGCTGGAAACGGCGCTCGAGGGCGGCGTCCTTCTCGATGTGTGTGCGGTACTCGTCCAGGGTGGTGGCACCGATCATCCGCAGCTCGCCCCGGGCCAGCATGGGCTTGAGCATGTTGGACGCGTCCATGGCCCCCTCGGCCGCCCCGGCGCCCACCAGGGTGTGCAACTCGTCGAGGAAGGTCACGATCTGACCCTCGGCCGCCTTGATCTCGGTCAGCACCGCCTTGAGCCGTTCCTCGAACTCCCCTCGATACTTCGCGCCCGCCACCATCGAGCCCAGGTCCAGCGCCACGATCCGCCGGTCCTTGAGGCCTTCGGGCACGTCCCCGTCGGCGATCCGGCGGGCGAGCCCTTCGACGATTGCCGTCTTGCCCACCCCCGGTTCCCCGATCAGGACCGGGTTGTTCTTGGTCCGCCTGCTCAAGACCTGGATGAGGCGGCGGATCTCCTCGTCGCGACCGATCACCGGGTCGAGCTTTCCGCGCCGGGCAGCCTCGGTGAGGTCACGCCCGTACTGCTCGAGGGCGTTGAACGTCGCCTCCGGGTCCTGGGACGTGACCCGCTGATGGCCCCGGATCTCCGCCAGGGCCTCGAGCGCCGACTCGACGGTGGCACCGTGGTCGCGCAGGATTCTCCCGGCGGCGTCGTCGGACACCAGCACACCGAGGAACAGATGCTCGATCGAGATGTAGTCGTCCTTGAACTCGGCCCTGCGTTCCTCGGCCGTCTCCAGGATCCGCGCCAGGTCGGGAGTCATCTGCGGCTCGGCGCCGCCGAAGACCTGCCCCAGGGATCCGAGGGCGGATTCGACCGCGGCGCGCAGCGCCGGAGGGTTGATCTTCACCGCCTGCAACAGCGGCGGCACCACACCGTCCGCCTGGGCGATCAGGGCCCGGAGCAGATGGAGCGGGAAGATGCCGGAGTGGTTGCGGGCGACGGCCTGGTCACGCGCCGCCAGCAGGGCCTGTTGGGCTCGGTTGGTGAGTCGGGAGAGGTCCATGATCGGTGGTCGGTGGTCGGTGGTCGGCGGTCGGCTTCACGGACAGGGGGCGGAGCGACCCCGCCGGTCCGCCGGCGATCGGCCCCCGCCGTTGAAACTTGAGCGTCAGTATATCAACTTTCCGCGCCCGTCATTCCGGCCCCGCCACCGCCGGGGGCCCCCCGCCGGGCGCTCCCGCTCCCGTCCCAGCCATCGTCGACGGTGCGGGCACGAGAGACGATGAGTCGGCTCGTCGCTCGGGAACCGGGTCGACTCCTCCGTACTGGCTATCGTCGGCGCATGTTCGTAGAGCGGCCGTTCCTCGCAACGATCGACCAACGGCTGGCGTCGTCGTCTGCCACCGTCACGGTGACGCTGGGCTTTGGCGAGGAGCAGTTCGAGGGCACGGTGACCGGCAGCGCCGATCCCCATCACCGGCCCCGACTGGTGGGCGAGGCCACCCTCAAGGCGGCCGAGGCGCTGGCGGAAGGCCGGATGACGTTCGATCTCTCGGCGGTGGGGACGTCCGACCTCGGCCCCGTCCGCATCGCCCTCGCCCAGGTCAAGGAATCGTCCTGGAGCGACTACCTGATCGGCTCGGCACTGGTGCGGGACGGCGATGCCGCCACCGCCACGGCCAAGGCGGTCCTCGACGCCATCAACCGGCGGGTGGCCCGCGCCTGAGGAGGTCGCCGGCGAGCGTGATGCCGTTGTGTCGATGCCGCCGCCGATCGTGCAGGAGGAGAGAGCAGTGATCAAGGAATTCAAGGACTTCATCAACCGGGGGAACCTGGTCGACATCGCCGTGGCGTTCGTGATGGGCGTCGCCTTCGCCGCGGTCGTCTCCGCGTTCACCGAACGGATCGTCAGCCCGCTCATCGGCATGGTCTTCGACCTTTCCGGGCTGCAGAACGTATGGACCTTCGGTCCGCTCGATCCCGACACCGGTGTGGCGACCGGGTCGGTCGGCGCATTCGTCGAGGCCTTCGTCAACTTCTTGATCGTGGCGCTGGTGATGTTCCTCGTGGTCCGCTCCTACAACAGGGCTCAGGATCGGATGAAGTCCCAGGAGGAGCAGACGGCACCGGCCTCCGAGCCCGAGGATGTCGTGCTGCTGCGAGAGATCCGCGACGCATTGAATCGCTGACCGGGCTCGAGGCTCCGATCAGGCGCTGCGGGCGAACTCCCGACCCCCCCTGAACGCCTGACGCCAGCCGACCGTCCTGGTGGCCTGGGTGATGCCCCCGAGGTAGACCCGGGCCGCCACGACCACCATCAGCACCGTCGACACCACCATGACGGCGATCGCCAGCGCCACCTCCCAGGGTTCGGCGACACCCCGCGCCACCCGGCCCGGCATCAGCAGCGGCGTCCACAGCGGGATGAACGACAGGATGCGCGGAACCAGATCGGACCCGGAGGAGAATGCGATGATGCCGAGCGCGTAGCCGATCCCCGGGAGCAGGTTCAGCGGCCCGATGGCGCTCCCCGCCTCCTGGGTGTCGGCAGCGAGCGCCCCCGCCGCCGAGTAGAGAGATCCGTAGAAGGCGAACCCGAGCAGGAACCAGACCAGCACCCACACCAGCACCGAGCCCGTGAGCGGCGGCACCTCGATGTCGGTGAAGGCGGTCGCACCCACGTACCCGACGCCTCCCACAAGGGCGAGCTGGAACAGACCGAGGCCTCCGAGGCTCACCATCTTGGCGGTGAGCACCTGGCCGGGACCGAGCGCACCCAGGATCAGCTCCGCGACCCGATTCGCCTTCTCCTCCACCACCCCGTACGCCAGCCACTGGCCGTAGGCGATGATCGCCACGAACATCAGGATCACGGTGATCACGGCGACCACCTGGGCGCCCTCGTCGACTCCCTCCATCTCGATCGACCGGCCCTGCACCGGCGCCAGCACCCGCTCGACTTCGGTGGCGCTCAGACCGAGATCGATGGCGACATCGGTGAGGTAGACCGCCCGCATGGCGCCCGCGACCACGTCCGCCACGTGGGAGGTGGTGACCGGGCCCCAGAGCACTTCGAGCGGTGGAACCACCAGCGCAGAGAGGTCGCCGTCACGGAGGGCCTGTTCTCCGTCCGCCCTCCGATCGAAGACGACCAGCGTCATGTCGATCCCGGAATCGAGGCGAGCCCGGATCCCCTCCTCCAGCCCGTCGGGCGCTGCCTCCATCACCCCGATCGCGATCGCGGACGTGCCGGCGCTCTCCATGGCCCGACCGCCCACGAAGAGGCCGGCGAGCACGACTGTGAGGATGAGCGCGGTCGAGACGATGAACGCCTTGCGCCGCGAGTAGACCTCACGCCACACCGCCTCGGCGATGATCCGCGTCTCGGTCATCTCGACACCGCCTGGCGGAACACCTCGGACAGCGGCGGTGGTTCGATGATCAGCTGGGTGATCTCCTCCCCGGCCATCGACGACGCCACCGCCGACACGTCGATCGGCTCGGTGAACCTCACCCGCAGGTGCCCGTCGTCCCTCTCGACCACCTCGCCGGTGTGGAGCGACTCCGCCCATCCCGGGTGCGGGCCCATCACATCGAGGTAGCGCACGCTGGAGCCTGCGCGGAGCTCACGGACCCTGCCCTCGAGCGCCACCCGTCCGCGATGGAGGATGACCACGTCGCGACAGAGATCCTCGACGACATCGAGCTGATGGCTGGAGAACACCACCGCGGTCCCCCCGGCGGTGAGCCGCACCAGCGTCTCCGCCATCGCCGCCGCCCCAATGGGGTCGAGACCGGCGAAAGGCTCGTCGAGCACCACCAGCTCCGGATCGTGCAGGATGGCTGCGATCAGCTGCACGCGTTGCTGGTTGCCGTGCGACAGCTCGCGCAGGCGCGCCTCGGCCCGGTCGAGCAGGTCGAACTCCTCGAGCCATCGATCGACCGCGTCGTGGGCCGATCGGCGATCCATCCCGTGCAGGCGCCCGAGATAGGCGAGTTGCCAGCGGACCGTGAGCTTGGGATAGAGGCCGCGTTCCTCCGGCATGTACCCGAATCGGCGGCGCACCCTCCGGTCGATGGGGGCGCCATTCCAGGTCACCGAACCCGCGTCCGGCCGCACCAGCCCGAAGACCGCCCGCATGGCGGTCGTCTTGCCGGCCCCGTTCGGGCCGAGCAACCCGAGCATCTGGCCCCGCTCCACCCGCCACGAGCAGCCATCCAGGGCGACGACCGAGTCGAACCGCTTGCTGAGACCGTCGATGGCGAGCACGTCAACTCCCACGATGGGAGCGCGCACCGCGGTGCGAACAGGGCCGGAGTCCCTCTCACACCTGCCGAATGTCGAATAGCTTGCTCTCTTGACTATTCGTGTCGTTTTGGTATCTTATGACGCATGGTAGCGAGCAGGGCGGACGGCGATCGGCCGGGAGCCGACCGAAGCAGCCAACTCCTCAAAGGGGTGCTCGAGATGTGCCTGCTGGCGGTGATCGAGAAAGAACCGAGCTATGGATACGAGATGGTGAGGAAGCTCGCCGACCGCGGTCTCGACCTGGTCAGCGAAGGAACCATCTATCCGGTGCTCTCGCGTCTGCAGAAGGGTGGGCTCGTCGAGGGGTACCTGGTTGAGTCGCCGGAAGGCCCGGCCCGGAAGTACTACCGCATCGCCCCGGATGGGCGTGCGACCCTCGAGAAATGGTCCAAGGACTGGCAGCGCCTCGTCGCCGGAGTAGAGAAGGTGCTGGGGGAAGGAGCAGGTGGTGGCTGAGAGCGCAGAGATCGCCCGAATCGTCGCCGATTGCCAGCGCTACTGGCAGGCAACCGGTGTCCCGCGCCGGGCCATCGCCGAGATGCAGGTGGAGCTGGAGCGCCACCTCCGTGACGCGTCCACAGACGGCCGCAGCCCCACCGACGTCGTCGGGTACGACCTGGCCGACTTCGCCGAGTCGTGGGCGTCCGAGTACCGGGAGCGCCCACCGGCCCCCTCGGCCTGGGAGGACGTGACGTCTGGGCGGGCCGCCCGCCGGAGGGCCAATCGAAGAGCATTGCTGACCTACACGGCCGGGGCGCTGTTGCTTGCGCTGGGAACGGTCGTCGGAACCGGCCTGGCCGGAGGAGGTGAACGAGTGGACAACGAGATCTGGAGGTGGTTCTGGACCATCTTCGCCGTCGGGTTCGGGATGGGTGAGATCTTCACCGCCGGCTTCTTCCTCTTCCCGTTTGCGGTGGGAGCGGCAGTCGCCGCGGTCCTCGCCTGGATCGGGGTGAACGTCGTCGCCCAGTGGCTGGTGTTCACCGGGGTGTCGATCATTGCGCTGGTGTATCTCAGGAGGTACGCCACGGTCAGCGATGCCGAACAGCCGAGGGTCGGCGCCTACCGGCTGACCGACGCCACCGGTGTGGTGCTGGTGGACATCGACGCCGGAACGTCATCGGGAATGGTCCGCATCGAGAGCGAGGAGTGGCGGGCGAGCTCCGAATCGGGTGAGTCGATCCCGGCGGGCACCCGGATCACCGTCACCGAGGTTCGCGGCTCACGTCTGATCGTCCGGCCCGCCGAATGACAGCATCGAATTCACACACGCCAGCAACACGAAAGAGGAGGCATTGATGGATCCTGCGATCATCTTGTTGTTCATCCTGTTGGCGGCCGTCATCGCGGTCGTCGGAGCGAGCGTCAAGATCGTCAGACCCTTCGAGAAGGGTCTGGTCGAGAACCTCGGGAAGTACAAGCGAACGGTGGGCTCCGGCCTCACGTTCATCATCCCGTTCTTCCAGACGCTGGCCAAAGTCGACATGCGCGAGCAAGTGGTCGACGTGCCACCCCAGGAGGTCATCACCCGCGACAACGTGGTGGTCACCGTGGATGCCGTCGTCTACTACGAGGCGACCGACCCGGTGAAGCTGAAGTACAACGTCGGGAACTTCATCCTGGCGGTCACCAAGCTGGCCCAGACCAACTTGCGTAACGTCATCGGCGATCTCGACCTCGACAGCGCGCTCACTTCCCGCGAGGTGATCAACACCAAACTGCGCGAGATCCTCGACGACGCCACCGACAAGTGGGGCACCCGGGTGGTCCGCGTGGAGATCCAGCGGATCGAACCGCCCGCAGACGTGACCGAGGCGATGCACCGCCAGATGAAGGCCGAGCGCGACCGCCGTGCCGCCGTGACCGAGGCCGAAGGCGAGAAGCGCGCCGCCATCCTCAAGGCAGAGGGCGTCAAGGAGTCCCAGATCCTGGAGGCGGAGGGCCAGGCCGAGGCGATCAAGCGGGTCGCAGACGCCGACCGGTATCAGAAGCTGACCGTGGCAGAAGGTGAAGGCCAGGCCATCGAGCGGGTCTTCCGTGCGATCCACGAGGGCAACCCGACCCCCGACCTGATCGCCATCCGCTACCTCGAGGCCCTCCAGGGAATCGCCGACGGGCAGGCGACCAAGGTGTTCCTCCCTCTCGACACGAGCGGTGTCCTCGGTGGCGTTGCCGCCATCGGCGAACTGTGGCGCGAAGGGGCGAACTCGGACGAGAGCTCGGCCTAGACGCACCGGGACGAGGACCGAGAACCGGGTAGGCGCCTCGATGCGCCTACCCGGCCACCCTGTCCATCGACTCGACGGTGGCGCGAACCTCTGCCGGTTCGACCGGTGGATAGAAGACGGCCATGTAGAGGTCGCAACGCTCCCCCGGCTCCTCGAACCAGGCGACCACCCAGGTGCCGTCTTCGAAGGGGCCGGCGACGCCGCGGGCACCGTCGATCGACACCTCGCCCCGATCCCCCGGCCATTGCTCCGGAGGGAGCGAACCGCGCACCAGGGCCATCACCGCAGACCCGGAGGCATCCACCCAGATCGTGGCGCTGGTACCGGCGATCGTCGTGAACCGGTCGAGGACCACCTGCTCGGATGATGGAGGACGGTCGAGCGCCGCCCTGGCCGGCAGCACTCCCACCTCGTAGGGAGGAGCCGGGCACTCCGGGGGCAGTGCGGCGGTGGTGGTGGGTGCGACCGCGGTGGTCGTCGTCGAGCTCACTGCGGAGGTGGGCGGGGAATCGACCTCGGCCGACGGCGCGCACGCAGCCAGCGCGAGAGTCAGGAGGAAGGCCATCGGTCGCATTCCCGCCACGGTAGAACACCTCACGCTGCATTCGTTGCCCTCGAGGCGCGGGCCCTCCCCCCTCCGTAGGATCGAGGACAGCCTGCGAGATGGAGTGGCATGGACCGCAAGCGACGGGCAGAGGAGCGGCTGACGGCCGTCGAAGACGAACTGCGCGGGATCAGCCGCTGGATGTTCGACCATCCCGAGCTCGCCCACCACGAGCACGAGAGCGCCGCCCGGCTGGCGGCATTCCTCGAATCCCACGGATTCGCCGTCGATCATCCCGCCTACGGCGTCGAAACGGCCTTCGCCGCCCGGGCGGGAGCCGGTGGGCGCCACGTGGTCATCTGTGCCGAGTACGACGCCCTTCCCGGCATCGGGCACGCCTGCGGTCACAACATCATCGCCGCGGCTGCGCTCGGGGCCGGCCACGCACTGGCGGACATGGCCGAGGACCTGGGCGTGACGCTCACGGTGCTGGGCACGCCGGCCGAAGAGAGCTTCGGCGGGAAGGTGGACCTGATCCGAGCGGGGGCGTTCGACGATGTCGACGCAGCGATGATGATCCACCCTGCACCGAACAACATCGTCGATCCCAACGTGATCGCCGTCATCCACATCGACGTGCACTTCCGGGGCAAGGCGGCCCACGCCTCCGCCTACCCCCAGCTCGGGGTCAACGCCCTCGACGCGTTCGTCCAGTCCTATGTGAACATCTCCGCGCTCCGCCAGGCGATGTACCCCACCGACAAGATCCACGGGATCATCACCGAGGGCGGCCACGCCCCCAACATCATCCCCTCGTACACCCGGTCCTCGTGGTACGTCCGCGCCCAGAACAGACAGCAACTGGAGGAGCTGTTTCCGAAGGTCGTCGCCTGCTTCGAGGGAGCCGCCCGGGCCACGGGATGCACCTTCGAGGTGGAGCACGTCGGCCACACCTACGAGGAGATGATCAACAACCCGGTCATGGTCGACCTGTTCGCCGCCAACTGCGAGACGCTCGGGCGCCCGATGATCCGAGGCGCGGAACTCCCGCCTTCACTCGCCGGCTCGACCGACATGGGCAACGTGTCGGGGTTGGTGCCGTCCATACATCCGATGCTCGGCATCCACTCGCTTCCCGCCGTGAACCACCAACCCGAGTTCGCCGCCCACACCATCTCGGAATTCGGACACAGGGCGGTCCGCGACGGAGCCCTCGCCATGGCCTGGACGATCATCGATCTGGCCGAAAGGGACCTCTGGGACCAGCTGTGAATGGTGCGTCGCCGGATGGCGGCCGCAGCCGGCTCGCTCCGATGACGCCGGCTATGCGAACCGGGCCTCGAAGCGTTCGGCCTTGCGAATGAGCTGGGCAGGCAGCTCCATGATCTTGTCCTGCATCTCTGACGCCCGCGCCGAGAGCCCCGTGAGGTCGGCGATGTTCCACTGGGCCAGGAGCGGGGTGACCACGTTGTCGTGGTGGATCCGCAGGTTGTAGACACCGGCCTTGGCGATGTCGATGGAGCGACGCAGGAACCCGGGGATACCGGTCCCCGGCATCTGGAAGTTCTTGAAGGTGGTGTAGATGCCTTCCAACGCGATCGTCGGAGCCTCCCGCAGCATCGCTGCCATCACGCCCTTGTAGAACACGAAGTGATGGTTCTCGTCCGCGGCGATGTGGCGCATCAGCTCGAAGGCGGTCTCGTCCTCGGTGATCTTGCCGGTGTTGCGATGCGAGACGCGAGTGGCCAGCTCCTGGGCGGAGGTGTACGCGAACAGCTCGGCCGGCTTCTTCCAGTCCGGCTCCCAGCCCGTGGCCATCACCGCCATCCGGTCGTCCTCCAGCTCGTACGGATCGCAGTTGCGGCTGGTGAGGAGATAGCTGCGGATGGCGATGGCGTGCTGGCCCTCCTCGGCGGTCCACATACCGTTCCACTTGCGCCACAGCGAGGTGTCCGGCAGGTGGTTTTCGAGGGCAACGTGGTAGAAGGGCAGATTGTCCTCGGTGAGGAGATTCAGCACGAGCGACGTCCGGGCCCGCTCATTGATCGAGCATTGGGATTCGTCCCAGGGCTCGTCCCGGAAACTCCTCCCCATCTCCCACGGGATCAGATCGTGGAAGTACCAATGCTTGCGACGGTCCTGATGCTCGGTGAGCAGCTGCTCGACGGTGGGCTCGACCGCCTCCAGCAATTCGAAGTCCTCGCTGTACGCCATCTGCTCTCCCGGGATCGATGTGTCCGACCCGCATGACGACCCAGACCCGACCAGTACAGCAGATCGGACCCGGCGAAGACCGCGGTGGTTACGGACGAAGCCTTCGCATTTCTGCGCGGCGACGACACCGCGAACATTACCGGCTTCTCGCGCCAACCCGCGCCGGCGGTGCCTCCCGCACCGACAATGCCGCGAACAGGCGATGCCGGCCCGTCACCGGTAGGCGCGGACAAAGCCGTCGCGGGAGCCGACATAGATCGTGCCGTTCCAGATGGCAGGGGTCGATTCGACACAGCCGGGGGCGGCGGGGATGGACCACATCAACTCCGGGGAGGCCGGATCGGCCAGCGAGTACCGTCGCAACTCGCCCGTCTCACACGTCGCCACCACCAGGCTGTCGTCGACCACGGCCGCCGAGGACCAGGCGTGGAACCCGACCGTGTCCTCCCAGACCACCACGCCGGTGTCTGCGTCCACTGCGAGCAGCCGACCGGTGTGGGTGGGGACGTACACGTGCCCGAAGCCCAACGCCGGGGTCGCCCAGATCCCACCATCGCCCACCCCGTCCGGCAACACCTCGACACCCCACAGCCGCGGGTCGCCGACGGAGTACGGGTCCAGCTTCACCAGCTGGCCCACCTCCCGGGACCGCTCGTTCCCGCGCTCGTATTCGACCGCCACATAGAGCATGCCGTCCTCGTCGACCACCGGGGAGGCATCGGCGTCGTCGCCCACCCAGTAGTCGAAGACCACGGGATCATCCACCCCGGCGAGAGCCAGATCGAGATCGACGCCGACCACCCGCCCGCCCGAGTTGGTGAAGTAGACCCGGCGATCGAAGGCAGCCACGGACGATTCGATGGACATGTTGCGGCCCAGGCGGGCGACGAGTTCATCGGTCCAGCCCGGCATCGAGAACGCCACCTCGGGTTCGACCGTCACGCGACCGTCGGCCCCTGTCCCCCGGTTCAGCCGGATGACGAAGAACCAGCTGTTCTCGCCTCCCTCATACAGGTAGTCATCGACGATCACCGGGTTCCCGTCCCAGTCGTTGTTCCACATGCCACTCACTGCCGATGCATCGAGAGACCACAGCTCCTCCACCGGCTCCCGGTCGAGCGCCACCACCCGGAGCGTGTTGTCGCGGCCTCCGAAGTAGAGGAGCGGGTAGCCGTCCGGGTCGAGGGTGACGGAGCCCTTGATGATGTCCCCCACCCCGAATGGGTGGCGGGTGTCCTCACCGGTGACGGCATCGACGAAATGCACAGCTTTGTCGTATGCGCCGAAGATCACCTCGGTGACGCCATCGGGGCGCTCCCACACCACCGGCTGTCCCGTCCATCCGGTCCCGCACCACTGCGACGACACGCCGTCCACCACGGAGGATCCGCACATCGCCTGCGCCGGATAGGTCCACGCCACAGCAGGAGGATCGTCGGGGAGAGGGCCCGAACCGTAGAAGGTACGGGTCGGGTTTCCCCGGAACATCGTGATCCCCCTGGTCGTCCCCCATGGCTCCCCGACGGTGGACCCCGGCACCGCACCAGGCGGCCGCAGTGGCTCGGTGGCCGTCGTGGTGGTGGAGGCAACCGTGGTGGCGGTCGCCGGCGGCAGAGTGGTGGCGGTCGTGGTGGGAGGAAGATCGTCGGCGGGCGCAACCACCCGCTCGCCGTCACGGACGGCGAAGGCGGCGGCACCGGCGATGACACCGGCGATGATCGCCACCCCGAGCGCGGCCCCGAATCGGCGCCGCATCAACCCCCTCCGGGGAAGCAGTCGATCGGCCCGTCGATCTCGGGACGCCCGGACGTGCGGATGAACACCGGGATCACACACGCCTCGATCTCCCCGGCAGGCGACACCACCACCCGGCCGATCGCCGTCGTCGCCCCGGCGTCGGAGAGCCTGGGCCACACGAAGTTCCCCAGGGTCCAGAACACCGGCCTTCCCTCGATGAACTCGAGGTCGCCCAGCCGGTGCGGGTGGTGTCCGAAGATGACGTCGGCGCCCGCCTCGATCATCGCCTCGGCTCGCTCCCGGTCGTCTGCCCTCGGCTCGGTCTCGAGCTCCCACATCCAGTGCACCGTCACGACGACGAGGTCCGCCACGGCGTCGGCGGCTCGCACCGCCCGCACCATCAGGTCGGTGTCGTCTCCAGACGCCATCCCGGGCCGGTCGTCGGTGGCCAGCCACGACTCACCCGGAACCACCCCGCCGAAACCAAGCACGGCCACCGTCCAGCCGTCGATCTCGAACAGCGCCGGCTCCGTCGCCTGATCGAGGTTCTCCCCGACTCCGACCGGAGCGATCCC
The DNA here is from genome assembly GCA_036525795.1 of Acidimicrobiia bacterium. Lineage (GTDB taxonomy): Bacteria > Actinomycetota > Acidimicrobiia > Spongiisociales > ZC4RG35 > DATCZS01. The sequence goes on from DATCZS010000131.1 coordinate 21,035, forward strand.
CGCACCGGAGACGTTGGCCCTCGAGTCCAGCATTGCCTCGGTGCCGAAGTCCTGGCCGTGGTTGTTGGCCAGGTTGGCGACATCGATGCCTTGAGCCGCCGCGATCGGGAGTGCGTCCGGATCGCACCGAAAGGCGAACGTCTTGGGCAGCGCGGTCCCGAGATTCGAGGCGGTGCACTCCAGGTTGGCGATGGTGAGGTCGTCGGCCCAGAACAGCCCGTAGAGACGTTCCAGGGCGAAGTCGTAGCCCTCGGTGCGGAAGATCGGGAGGTAGTCGGGGTCGTAGTTGGTGTCCCCGACTCCCTGAATCGTCAACCATCCCTTGGGAGGCACGGTGGTGGTGGTTGCGGGCGTCGACGTGGTGGTGGCGACGACCGTCGAAGCGGTCGGAGGAGGCGCCGAGGTCGTCGCCGGAGCAGCCACCGTCGTCCCGACCGTTCCCGCCGCAACCTCGGCGAGCGGGGCGAATGGCCCGACGGCGATGAAGAGCCCACCCCCGACCACGATGCCGAGGGCGGCGCCGACCACCACGAAACGCGTCCGGAATGACATGGAGCGCCGACCAGCGTAGACGCAGGGGACCAGCGACTCTGTCTCCCACGAACGAGGGGGGAAGGCTCCCGAGAGCCGCACGACTCGGAGCAAGCGGGATTGGGGCCCACTCACCCATCCACGACGCGCACGCCAGGTTCACTGGGTGGGAACGATCCCCCTACCCCAGCAGCTGCGCTCGCGGGGGCCCCTTCCCCGGCGGAGCCGGGGGACCGTCAGAGGATCTGAGACAGAAACAGCTTCGTGCGGTCGTGCTGGGGGTCGGTGAAGAAATGCTCGGGGGTGCCCTCTTCCACGATCTGGCCCTGGTCCATGAACACGACGCGGTCTGCAACCTCTCTGGCAAACCCCATCTCGTGGGTGACCACCAGCATCGTCATGCCCGATTGAGCCAGTTCCTTCATGGCGTCGAGCACCTCTTTGATCATCTCCGGGTCGAGCGCCGACGTGGGCTCGTCGAACAGCATGATCTTCGGATCCATCGCCAGCGAACGGGCCAGAGCCACCCGCTGCTGCTGACCGCCAGACAGCTGACCCGGGTATTTCGCCGCCTGTTCGGGGATCCCCACTCGCTCGAGCAGCGACAGGGCCTTCTCCTCCGCCTCGGCCCTCGTCCGCTTGCGAACCCAGGTCTGGGCGAGGGTGACGTTCTGGAGCACCGTCAGGTGGGGGAACAGGTTGAACTGCTGGAACACCATGCCCACCTCGGAGCGGATCTTCTCGATGTTGCGGACGTCTGAGGTCAGTTCGATCCCGTCGACGACGATCCGCCCCTCCTGGTGCTGTTCCAGGCGGTTTATGCAGCGGATCCACGTCGACTTTCCCGACCCGGACGGTCCGATGATGACGACGACTTCTTGTTCCTTCACCGATGTCGTGATGCCGCGCAGCGCCTGGAAGTCGCCGAACCACTTCTTCACGTCCTCGCAGACGATGATGTCCTTCTTGCCGTTGTCAGCCATGTCGATCTCCTATCGCGTACCCACACCGAGACGCCGCTCGATCCGCTGGCTCGCCCGGCTGAAGCTGAAGGTGAACACCCAATAGACGATGGCGGCGAAGATCAGGTTCTCGAGGATCGACCCCAGCGACGTCGGCTGGTTGGGAACGATGTCCCTCACGACCCGGAAGAAGTCGGCGAGCCCGATGATGGCCACCAGCGAGGTGTCCTTGAACAGAGAGATGACCTGGCCGACGATGGCCGGGATCACCGCCCGCAGCGCCTGCGGCAGAGTGATCAGCATCGTCATCTGGGCGGTGCTCATCCCCAGCGCCTTGGCGGCCTCGTACTGACCCTTGGGGATCGACTGGAGCCCGCCGCGGACGTTCTCGGCCAGATAGGCGGCAGAGAATGCAGTCATTCCCATCAGCACCAGGATGTTCCCGTCCACCTCGAGCTCCTCGGGGAGGAAATTGAGGATGGCGAGACGGGCGGTGAAGAGCACCGTGATGAGGGGAACGCCGCGGATGGTCTCGATGTAGCCGGTCGACAGCAGCCGGAAGATGGGCATGGTCGACGTCCGGCCCAGCGCCAGCAGGATGCCGATCGGGAACGACAGGAGCAGCGAGCCCACCGCCAGCATCAGCGTCAGGTTGAGTCCGCCGAAGTACTCGTTCCTCGTGTCCAGACCCGTTTCTGCCGCTCCCGCCGCGAACAGATACGTCACCAGCAGCACACCGGCCGCCCAGACGATGAGGATGTTCCTTCTCCCGACCTCAGAGGACCCGAAGGTCGGCGTGGCGAGAGACACCATCACCAGCAGGATCATGAGCATCCTCGCCACCATCGGGGACGGAAGGAACCACAGCCCGACCGCCGCGATCACCGCCACCGCATTGATGACCCCGGCGCGCTCGCGGTCACTGCGACTGACCGCGGCGATGAGCACCAGACCGACAACCGTGATGACCGCGATCCATGGCAGCCAGTCGCCGGTGATGGTCGACCACTTGAACTCCGGGTTGCGCTGCACATGGAGGTAGATCACCGGCAGCGACAGAAGCCACACGAGGCCGAGCACAGAGCGCATCGCCCGTGCCGGCACCGCCCTGACCAGAGCTCGTCCGACGGCGTATCCGGCCGCTGCCACGACGACTGCGACCGTCATCGGCACCTGGGTGGTGGAGGAGATGGGCAGGAGCCACACCACCACCAGCAGCGCCACCGCCGCCCCGACCGCCAGCCCCAATACCGGGACGCGCTCGTCGAGCGCCGCTCCTCCCGCCAGCCGGCCCGCCACCGCCGCGGCCACCACCAGCGCCACGCCGAGGGCGAGCGTTCCCAGCCGCCATCCGAAGGTCGACGGGCTGAGCACGCCCACAACGACGAGTACGGCGCCCATCGCCCTGACCCCGGCGATCAGCTTGGCGGGGGCGACACGGCCGCGTGGCCGCCACACCGCCAGGGTCAGCCCGACCAGGGCGGCCACGATGTCGAGCGACAGCCAGGCTCGGGCGATGTTGGCCCGCGGGTAGGCCTCCACCACGTAGTTGGCCGAGTTGCGGGGGATGACACCCCACAAACGCGACTCGTCGAACACGAATCCGAGCGCAGCGCGCACGATCAGGACGACGGCCGCCCCCATCAACACGGTGAGGATGGAGCTCCCGACCGAGGAGAACAGGTTCTTCCTCAACCACACCACTGCACCCGGCTGGCTCGCCTCGGGCGGCGGCTCGGGCGGCTTGAGGGCGCCTGCGACGCGGGCTTCGGCCATCAGCGCTCCACCAGCTTCAGCTTGCGGTTGTAGTAGTTCACGACACTCGAGAGCACCAGGCTCACGGTCAGGTAGAACGCCATCCACAGGACGAACACCTGCAGCGCCTGACCGGTCTGGTTGAACAGCGTCTGACCGACGGCGACGACCTCCGCATAGGCGACGGCGATGCCGAGCGAGGTGTTCTTCGCCAGGTTGAGGTACTGGTTTCCGATCGGCGGCAGGATGATGCGGAATGCCTGCGGGAGGACGATCATGCGCAGGAGCTGGCTGCGGCGCAGGCCGAGCGCCAGCCCGGCCTCGGTCTGGCCCTTGGGCACGGCGAGGACGCCGCCGCGCACGATCTCGGCGATGAAGGCCGCCGTGTAGAGGGTGACGCCCACCCATACCCCGAAGAAGGCCGGGGTCATCGTCATCCCGGCTGGCCCGATCTGGGCGAATCGGCCGGGAACCACCACTTCGGGACGGGCGAAGCGCAGCGCAGACCCGGTGCGCAGGAACTCGAACTTCTCGTCGAAGAATCGGAAGACGAACTCGCCGACGTCTGTGATCAGGCCGGTGAGCCCTGGCAGGAGAAGAAACGCAGCCGCCCCGGCGAGACCGAGCGCGCCGGCGAGACCGACACGGAAGTAGTCGTCATCGGTGAGTTTGGCGAGACCGGCCGGAGTGCGAAGACTGTCGAGAAAGCCGCGGATCCAACGAAGGGCGGAGTAGACCGCCACCGCAGCGAACAGCAGCTGCCAGGCGATTCGGGGGAGGGCTGCGACGGTCCCCGCCGCCAGCTGCCACACCCAACCGACGGCTCCGGCGATCGGATGGGCAAACCAGCCGACCACCGCGAAGGCCAAGAACGTGCCGAAGCCGTATCGACCCGGGTGGGTGTCCCGCCCGGTCTCCTCGAGCAGCCGCACGCGTGCCTTGAGCACCATCCGACCGGCGATCACGCCCGCCGCCAGGAACACCCCCCACTGCCAGAAGGTCTCGGTCGGGAAGAACCAGGGGATCGACACCCCCTTGTTCGAAACGACCAGCCAGCGGGTACCGGCATCGTCGGCCTCCAGCCCGGGGAAGACCTGGGACGCGATGATGAACCAGAAGACGATCTGGACGAGCAGCGGGATGTTGCGAATGATCTCGACGAAGACGGTGGCGAATCGGTTGAGCAACCAGTTGGCCGAAAGCCTGGAGACGCCGACGATCACACCGATCAGCGTGGCGGCGATGATCCCCGAGAAGGTGATCCTCAGCATGTTGACCACGCCGGTGGCGAAGGCGGCCAGTCCGGTCTCGGGCTGAGTGAAGATGCCCTCGGCGAGCTGGATGCCGGGCGGGTCGGTGAGGAAATCCCAGGTGAACGCCCGTCCCTGAGCACGGAGGTTCGATGCGGCTTCGCTGCCGAGGATGACAACGAGCGCCACGAGACCAGCAAGCACCCCGACCTGGGCCGCCCACTTCAGGAAGGTGGCATTGCGCCACGGAGGAGGCTTGGTCTGCGGTGCAGCGATTCGCGTTTCGGTCATGTTCAAAAGGGGGTGAGGGGGCGCCGAGGCGCCCCCTCACATCATTCCTTCGATCAGCGGGCGGGCGGTGCGTACATCAGGCCGCCGTCGCTCCACAGAGCGTTGAGACCGCGCTCGAGTCCGAGCGGCCGGAGGTGAAGGTCGAACACCTCGCCGTAGTTTCCGACCTGGGAGATCACCTGATAGAAGGCATCGGCCGGGAGACCCATCTTGGTCTGGAGCTCGCCCTCGTCGACACCCAGCAGGCGGGCCACCTCGCCATCCGCGGGATTGGCCACAGAGGCATCGACGTTGGCGCTGGTGATCCCGCGCTCTTCGGCGATGAGCATGGCGAAGATCGTCCAGGTCACCACGTCACCGAACCGCGACTGGTTCTGGATCCAGCCCGGGCCGAGGGGCTCCTTGGAGATCGGCACAGACGGGAAGATGACCCAGCCGGATCCCTCGGGGTCGCTCGCCTTGCGGGAGACCAGGCCAGAGCCGTCTGTCGTGACCAGGTCACAGGCTCCGGCCTTGAAGTTCTCCATCACGATGTTGAAGTCCTCGAAGGTCTGCAGGGTGATGTTCGCCCCGATGGCGGCCGCCGCCTCCGAGATGTTCTTCTCGGTGGTGGTCCCGGCATTGGTGCAGACCACGGCGCCGTCGATCTCGGAGAGGGCCGATCCGGCGGAGAACCCGTCGGCCGACTTCGCCATCAGCTGCTGACCGTCGTAGTACGTGGTCGGGCCGAAGTCGAGACCGAGCTCGGTGTCACGGCTCTGGGTCCAGGTGGTGTTCCGGGACAGAAGGTCGATGAGACCCGAGTTGACCGCCTCGAAGCGAGCGGCCGCGGTCAGCGACTCGAACTTCACGGCGCCGGCGTCGCCCAGAATGGCGGCCGCCACTGCCCGGCACAGGTCGACGTCGAATCCCACGAAGTTCCCGGCCTCGTCCTTGGAGCCGAAGCCTGGCAGCGTCTCGTTGACGCCGCAGTTGAGCTCACCGCGGGCGATGACGGCATCGAGCAGATCCTCGCCACCGGCCTGACCGGCATCACCGCCGCCGTCGGGGGCGGCCGTGGTCTGAGTGGTGTCGTCCGGCGCAGCGGTCGTCGTGGTCGTCTCTTCGGCCTCCGAGCCGCACGCGGCGGCAAGGAGGGCCATCACCGAGACAAGAAGAAGGAGCTTCCTCTTCATTCGATCCTCCAAGTGTTCTGACGGAACCCCCGGAAAGGGGCCCTGACAACCTAGTCCGGAGGCATCGAGGGATGTCGCACAAACCGGGGTTGGCGAGCCCCCCCGACTCAGACACCCCGCTCGCCGGAGGGAGGAGCGCCGCCCCGACGGGGTCTCGGGAGCACGCCGCTCGGACCGACGTGGCCCGGTGGCCGATCGAGCCGGCCGGCGTGTCTAGTCCTGTAGGAGCACGGCCACCCGGTCGGCGATGGCATCGGCGTCCAGGCCCACGGATTGGAGGATGTCGTCCGCCGCGCCGAACGGGAGAAAGCCATCCGGGATGCCCATGAGGTGGACCCGGGCGGCGAGGTCGGTCCCGGCCAGCCGCTCCATCACTGCGGCTCCGAAACCCCCCGACACCACATTGTCCTCCACGGTCACCGCCATCCGGTAGCGCCGAACCCAGCCCTCCAGCCGGGAATCGAGCGGCTTGACCCATCGGGCGTTGACCACACCGCAGGAGATGCCGGCCTGCTCGAGGGTGGCGGCCGCCTTCTGAGCGATCTCGACGAAGCGCCCGTTGGCCAGGAAGAGCACATCTCGGCCCAAAGAGATCTCCTCCCACTCGCCGATCGGGATCGGCTCGACCGGGAGCGCCGGCAACGACGTGGCGGAGGCCTTGGGGAAGCGGATGGCGAAGGGCCCGTCGTGGCCGAGGCCGGTCTCGATCATGGCGCACAACTCGGTGGCATCGGCCGGTGCGGCCACCACCATGTTGGGGATCATTCTCAGGTAGGTCAGGTCGAACACGCCGTGATGTGACGGCCCGTCCGGACCGGTGACCCCCGCCCTGTCGAGAAGCAACATCACCGGCAGGTCGTGCAGCGCCACGTCTGTCATGACCTCGTCGAACGCCCGCTGCAGGAACGTCGAATAGATGGCCACCACAGGACGCCGGCCGGCCATGGCGAGCCCCGCGGCCAGGGCCACAGCGTGCTGTTCGGCGATGCCGGTATCGATCACCCGATCGGGAAACTCCTCCGCCATCTGTGCGAGCCCGGTGGACGAGACCATCGCCGCCGAGATCCCCACGAGCTCGGGATGGCGTCTGGCGGCGTCGGCCACGGCCCTGCCGACCACGTCGGTGAGCTTCAGTTCGGACTTCAGCGGCTGTCCGGTGGTGAGATCGAAGGTTCCGACCCCGTGCAGTTTGTCGACCGCGTCGTCGATGGCAGGCTGATAGCCGTTGCCCTTCTCGGTGACCACGTGGATCACGACCGGCTCCTGGTACTCCTTGGCCCGCTCCAGCGTCTCTTCGAGCAGAGGGATGTCGTGCCCGTCGATCCGGCCCGTGTACTTGAGGCCAAGGGTGTCGAACACCGTGGACGGTTCGAGCATCTGCTTCACCGCCTCTTTGAATCGCATCGCAAGTTCGTCCGCCGTCTCTCCCACGATGGGGAGGCCGCGCAGCACCCGCCCGGTGGTCTTCTTCGCCCACTCGTAGCGGGGATCCAGGCGGAGATGGGCGAGGTTGGCGAGCATCGCCAGCCCGCCGACGGTGGGACCGTACGAGTGGCCGTTGTCGTTGACGACGACGATCAGCCGGGCAGGACGGGTCACGGCGATGTGGTTGAGCGCCTCGTATGCGACACCTCCGGTCAACGCTCCGTCGCCGATCACCGCCACGGTGTGGTAGTCGGGGTTGGTGATGGCGTGTCCCATCGCGTAGGAGAGCGAGGTGGACGCATGGCTCGACTCCACCCAGTCGTGCTCGCTCTCGGAGCGGTCGGGATACCCGCTCAGTCCGCCGAACTGACGAAGCCGATCGAAGCCCTCGCGGCGGCCGGTGAGGATCTTGTGGACGTAGGCCTGGTGGCCCACATCCCAGAAGATCCTGTCACGCGGGCTGTCGAATACGCGGTGCAGCGCAACCGTCAGCTCGACGATGCCGAGGTTGGGAGAGAGGTGGCCTCCCGACTTGGAGATCTTGTCGAGGAGAAACGTGCGGATCTCATCGCACAGCGACTCCAGCTCCGCGTGGGACAGCTGGTCGAGATCCGACGGCTGCTCAATGCGCTCGAGAAGCGACATGACCATTCAGGCTAGTTCGACTGCCAGTTCATCCATCATCGGCGGGGTGGTCCACCGCCGCCGGAAAGACCAGGCGGAAGGTGGAGCCGACACCCAACTCGCTCTCGACACCGACAGATCCGCCGTGGGTCTCCGCGACGTGTTTTACGATCGCCAACCCGAGGCCCGTCCCACCGGTGGCTCGCGAACGGGCGACGTCCACCCGATAGAAGCGCTCGAACACCCGGGGCAGCGCACGGGTGGGGATACCGGTGCCGGTGTCGCTGACCTCGATCACCACCCCGGCGCCCTGCGGCACAACCCTCACCGACACCCGACCACCCGAGTCGGTGTGGCGAAGCGCGTTCTCGCACAGGTTCCGGATCGCCAGAGCCAGGTCGGCTCCAGATCCGATGACGAGAGCCGGCACCACGGAGCACGAGAGGCCGATACCCCGCTCTTCCGCCGTCTCGCGAAGCCGCTCGACCTCGCCTTGCACCACCCGATCGATCGCCACCACCTCGGCGGACCGCTCGGCCGACTCCAACCTGGACAGGTCGAGCAGATCTTCGACGATTCGCGCCAGCTGCGTCGCCGACTGTCGGATACGGTCGGCGAAGTCCCCGGCGCGGTTGGAGTCGTGGTCGAGCGCCAGCTGCAGCGCCTCCGCGGATGCGAGCACCGCCGCAACCGGCGTCTTGAGCTCGTGCGAGGCGTCTGCCACGAAGTCCCTTCGCATCGCCTCGATCCTGTGCCGGTCGGTGACGTCCTCGACGACCACCAGCACACGGCCTTGCTCGAGAGGAGCAGCCATGCCGCGGACCATCCTCGTCGGGGCGCCCACTTCGAAGTCGACAGACACCGCATCGCCCCGACGAGCATCGACCACCGACCGACGGAGGGAAGGGGGCATGAGCCTGGCCAGGTTCGGCGAGACCTCGCCCAGCAGTCCGCGGCTGGTGGCGTTGGCATAGACCACCTGATCCGCTTCCTCGACGAGGAGCACTCCGATCGGGAGGGCCTCGAGGATGTCGTCCAACTGCCGGCGCTGCTGATGCGCCAACTCGAGCCTGCCGCCGAGCTCGGCGGCCATCCGGCCGATCGCCACACCGAGGCGGTCGACCTCGGAGACCGAAGAGCGACGCACGGCCACTTCGAGCGATCCTCCGGCCACGTCGTCGGCGATGGCGGCGAGGTCGGCCAGAGGTCTACTCAAGCGCCGCCCCACCGCGAACACGATGGCGAACCCGATCAGCCCCGCCGCCAGCGCTGCCAGGCCGATCGACCGCTGCATCGCTGCCAGCCGGTCGTCGATCTGGGTCTCGGTCACCGACAGCCGCACGACGAGCCCGTCGCCGGGCGGTATCGCGACATACAGACGGGAATCTCCGAGCGTGGCGCTTCCCCGTCGAGCGCGCCCGACATTCCCTGCCAGTGCCTCGACCACCTCCGGGCGGTTCGCGTGGTTCTCCATCACGGCGGGGTCCTCGTCCGAATCGGCGACCACGGTGCCGTCGAGAGCGATGACCGTGACCCGGGCGTCGAGGGCATCTGCGAACGCGGCGACCTCTGCGGGAAGGTCCCCGCCTCGCAGGGCGCCTTGCACCGCTCGCGCCTCGGCGGTCATCGAGCCGGCCAACTGGTCGACGAGGGCCCCGGAGACACTGGTACGGACGATGAACCCGAAGAAGGCGATGAGGAGAAGGAACGCCAGCGAGTACCAGAGGATCAGCTGGCTGGAGAGGTGACGGCGACCGGGATGCCTCGGCTCAATCATCGACGAATTTGTAGCCGAGTCCTCGCACCGTGACGATGTGCGCCGGTCTCGACGCTTCGAGTTCCAGCTTCTGACGGAGCCGCTTGATGTGCACGTCGAGGGTCTTGGTGTCACCGAAGTACCCCGGGCCCCACACCTCGTCGATCAGCGTCTCGCGGGTGGCGAGCCGGTTCTTCCTCCGCATCAGGGACTCGAGGAGATCGAACTCCTTGGGTCGCAGCTCCACCTCTGTCCCGTCCACACGGGCGAGGTGGGCGTCGAGGTCCAGCTCGATCCGACCGCCACGCAACACTTCGCTGGTGCCGGAGAACGCGCCCGACCGCATCGAGCGGCGGATCTGGGCCCGCACGCGGGCAACCAGCTCGCGCATGGAGAACGGCTTGGTGACGTAGTCGTCGGCCCCGAGCTCCAGACCCGCCACCTTGTCGGCCTCGCTGTCGCGAGCGGTGAGCATGATGATGGGAACATCGGACTCGGCCCTGATCTGACGACACACGTCGAGCCCGGAGGACTCCGGAAGCATGATGTCGAGCAGGACCAGGGAAGGAGAGGTCTCACGCGCCAGGGCGATTCCGGCCCTGCCGCTCCCGGCGGTCACCACGTCGAACCCTTCCAGCTCGAGGGCAAAGGCGATGGATTCGACCAGAGCCGGCTCGTCTTCGACGACCAGCACTCGTTGACGGGTGTCAGGGCGTTTCATCACGGCCGGAGAACGCATCCTCGTTGAACGCCTCGAACTCACCGGTGATCAGGTACACCACCTGCTCGCCGATGTCGACCGCCTGATCACCGATCCGCTCCAGGGCCCGAGACGCCATCATCACGTGCGTGGCCCACTCCAGGAGGCCTTCGTCGCTCGCACATGCGACCACCTCCCGATACATGTTGCGATTGATCCGGTCCACCGGTTCGTCCATCGCCGGGAGCAGCCGGGCCTCATCCGCGTCGCGTCGCACGAAAGAGTGGGCCGCCGTGCGGATCATCGGCCGGACCAGATCGCCCATCTCGATGACCTGGTCGGACATCCTCTGGCTGGCCGGCAGCGGCTCGCACAACCGGGCGACCTTGGCGATGTTGACGCACTGATCGCCGGTCCGCTCCAGGGTGACGTTGAGGTGCAGGAGGGCCGACATGAGCCGCAGGTCGCTCCCCATCGGTTGCTGGCGCGCCATCAGGTTGATCCATCGACTGTGGGCATCCAGATAGGCGGCGTCGAGCGTCTGATCCTCCCGCACGACCTGTTGTGCCAGGTCGAGGTCCTTCCCGGTCAGCGCCTTCACCGCCATGCCCACCATGCGTTCGGCCCGTTCGGCGATGTCGAGCATCGTCCGTTCGAGATCCTCGAGATCTTGGTGGAAGTGGCTTCGGGTATTGCTCATGGTGTCCCTGCGTTCAGCCGAACCGGCCCGTGATGTACTGCTCCGTCTCCTCGTTGCCAGGCTGGGTGAAGATCCGATCGGTGTCGTCGAACTCGACGAGCCGTCCGGTTCGCCCTCCCTCGTCGTTCACATCCACCGAGAAGAACGCCGTCCTGTCGCTCACCCGTGCTGCCTGCTGCATGTTGTGGGTGACGATGATGATGGTGTATTCCTCTTTCAATGCGAGCATCAACTCCTCGATCCGCAATGTGGCGATGGGGTCGAGCGCCGAACACGGCTCGTCCATCAGCAGCACGTCGGGGCTGGGGGCGACCGCCCGGGCAATGCACAACCGTTGCTGCTGGCCGCCCGAGAGCGAGTATCCGCTGTCGGACAGCTTGTCCTTCACCTCGTCCCACAGCGCCGCCTGGGTGAGGGCCTGCTGTACGAGGTCGTCCATCTCCAACCTGGATCCCTTGAATCCGTTGATCCTGGCGCCCCAGGCGACGTTCTCGTAGATCGACTTGGGGAACGGATTGGGCTTCTGAAACACCATGCCGATGTTGCGTCGCACCTGCACCGGATCGACACCGGCCTCGTAGATGTTACGGCCCCGGAAGGTGACCCGACCCTCGACCCTGGCAGAAGGGATCAGGTCGTTCATCCGGTTGAGCGCCCTCAGCATCGTCGACTTCCCGCAGCCGGAAGGCCCGATGAGCGCCGTGATCTCGTGGGGGGCAAAACCCAGGGTCACCCTGCGAACGGCCTGGAAGCCCCCGTAGTAGACACTCAGGTCGTCGGTGCTGATCGCGAACCCGGAGGCGTCGTCATCCGGGCGGCGGGGCGGGGCGACTCCGTCCCCTGATCGGTGGGAGATCGCGTCCGTTCTCGTCTGGGGCTGGGACATCAGACTCTCCTCGAATACCGGTTGCGGAGTATCACTGCAGTCGCATTGAGGGTCAACAGCATCACCAGCAGGACGAGGATCGCCGCCGCCGCGATGTTGCGGAACTCCTCCTGAGGGAAGCTGGTCCACTGGAAGATCTGGATCGGGAGCGCCGTGTACTTGGAGAACGGCCCGGTCGGATCGGCGGTGATGAACCCGGCCGCCCCCACCACGATGAGGGGCGCGGTCTCGCCGATGGCCCGCGCCACCGCCAGGATCACTCCGGTCAGGATGCCCGGAACCGCCACCGGGAGCACCTGGGCACGAACCGTCTGCCATCTGGTGGCACCGAGCGCAAGCCCGGCGTGGCGAAGCGTGTTGGGCACCGCCTTGAGCGCCTCCTGGGCGCTGATGATGACCACCGGCAGGGCCAACAGGCCGAGGGTGATGCCGGCCGAGAGCACCGTCCGTCCACTGTCCGAAGGGGCAGGGCCACTGGTGAAGATCGCACCGGATGTGATCGGCTCCAGGTTCCGGACGAGCACCGCCAGGCCCAACATGCCGTAGATGATCGAGGGGACCCCCGCCAGGTTGGTGATGTTGGTCTGGATGAAGTCGTTGAACCGGCCGGGACGGGCGAATTCCTCGAGATACACCGCCGCGCCCACCCCGATCGGGACGGCGAACAGCAGGGTGATGACAACCAGCCATGCGGTGCCGAGGATCGCGGTGCGCACTCCGGCGATCTCAGGTGTGGCATTGCCGGGTGTCCGGAGGAAGTCGAGGTCGAGCCAGGCCCGCCACTCGAACCGGACCTGATCGAAGGTGTGGTCGCCGAATCGCTCCGGGGCATCGACGAAGAGCTGTGCCACCTCGGCCTCGAAGCCGCCGGGATCGAGCAGCGACGGAACGAGGTCACGGGACACGATCACATCTCCGACGACGACTCGCTCCTGCACGAGGGCCAGAACGTCGGCCCGGCTGCGGGCAGAGCGGGCGCAGCCTTGTGGCGGCTCGGTGCGGGCGCACACCTCGTCCCACTTCGCCTGCGACTCGAAGACGAGGCGATCGTCGAAGAACCGTCGCTCCCTCTCCAGCCTGCGCCCGGCCCCCGTGGCGACCGACCCTTGCAGAAGGCCCACCAACTCGTCTTTGGACAGGTCAGACAGCTCGGTCGTCGCCGGGTCATAGCCCAGCGCGGCGACCACGTCCTCGGGGTTGCGCTCGTTCACGACCGCCACCAGCCCGAACGAGTCGTTGATGACCGTGTAGAGCAGCGTGGCGAGCGCCAGCACCGCCAGCATGAGCAGAACGAGGAAGGCCAGGTGCCATGCCCGGGCCCGCCTGGTGCGCCGGTCGAGCAGTCGGCGGAACTCGTCGCCGGAGGGGAAGTGATCGATGCGTTCCGGGGCCCCGACCATCATTCGTAGGCCTCCCTGAACCGCCTGACGATCCTGCGGCTGAGCACGTTCAGCCCCAATGTCATCAGGAAGAGGGTGAGCCCGATCGCGAAGATCGAGTTGTAGTCGATGGTGTTGTAGCTCAGGTCGCCGCTCGAGATGCGGACGATGTGTCCGGTCATCGCCTCGCCGCCGATGAACGGGTTGAGGATGTACCCGAACAGCGAGTCCTCGCCGAGCCGGAAGTTGCGGGGGGCGGCACCGGCCGCCAGGGCCACGACCATGGTTTCGCCCACCGCCCGGGACATCGCCACGACGAACGCCGCCCCCACCCCCGACAGAGCGGCGGGGACCACGATCCGGGTCGACACCTCCAGCTTCGAAGCTCCCAACCCGTATGCGGCCTCGCGCAGCGACATCGGCACGGCGTGGAGGGCGTCCTCCGCCAGCGAACTGACCAGGGGAACGACGAGGATGCCCACCACGATCCCGGCCGAGGCGACGTTGAAGAACTGCACCACGTTCTCACCGAACACGCTTCGCAGCAGCGGCGTCATGAAGGTCAGAGCGAAGAACCCGTACACGACGGTGGGAACCCCGACCAGGACTTCGAGGACCGGCTTGAGAATCCCTCGTACTCGTTCGGAGGCGTATTCGGAGAGATAGATGGCGGAGGCCAGGCCGACGGGAAGCGCCACCGACATGGCGATCACGGCGATGAGCACGGTCGCCAGGATCAGCGCCCAGATGCCGAACGAGCCCGCTTGCGGCTGCCAGACGGTGCCGGTCAGGAACCCGCCGATCGAGACCCGGTCGTCCCGGAAGAAGAGGAGCGATTCCTTGCCGAGCTCGTAGAGGATGCCGAGCGTGGTGAGGATCGACACGGCTCCGCACACGAACAGCACGCCCCGGATCGCCATCTCCCCGGGACGAGCCTGCCTGTCGAGCGAGGCACCGCTCGAAGGCCAGGAGGCCGGTGCCGGTGCGCTCACGGTGTCCCCCGCATTCCACGAGCGGCCGGCGACCCGGTGGGCGCACCCCTCCCCGTCTCGTTCTCGATCTGGTGTGCGCCGGATGCCATGGCTGATTCGGCTTCAGAAGCCGGCGGCTTCCCTGATCCTGTCGGCGGCTTCCCTGATCGCCTCATCCGGAGCGGGGAAGTAGCCGACCTCGCCGATCACCTCGTCCACCCGGTTCAGGTAGAACGCGATGAACTGCGCCACCTGGGGCTTGCGGGCGATCACACCGGCGTCGGTGTACATGTACAACGGCCGGGCGAGCGGGTACTGCCCGGCGTTCACCGTGTCGTCGCTGGGCTCGATGCCCTCGACTTTCACCGCCCGGAGGATCGAGGCGTTCTCTGCGAAGTATGCGTAGCCGAAATAGCCGATCGCACAGGTGGTGCTCGGGTCACCCTCGGTGCACCCATCCTGGGAAACGCCCTGAACGGTGACGTTGTCGTCCTCGCCCACGATCTGGGCGATCGACGAGAGGATCGGCGACGGGTCCGCCTCGTCGAAGACTGCCTCGTTGAAATAGTCGAACGTGCCCGAGTCCGCCCCTGGAGTGAACAGCTGAATCGGGTGCGCCGGGAATGAGGGGTCGACGTCTGCCCAGGTGGCGTCGGGTTTGGCCAGCGAGAACGCCGCTGCGATCTGTTCGATCGTCAGCTGCTGGGCGAACGAGTTGCCGCGGCTGATCACCACTGCGAGGGCGTCGGTACCGACCCGAATCTCGATCGGGACACGCGGCGGGTCGAGCGCGGCGCACGCGTCGACCTCCGAGTCCTTGATCGGACGCGACGCGTTGGAGATGTCCGAGGCACCCTCGACGCAGAAGCGCTCGAAACCGCCACCCGAGCCGATCGAGTCGATGGCGTAGCCGGGGCCGCCCTCGTCCTCCCAGAGCGACATGATCGCAGTGGACAGCGGGAACACGGTCGACGAGCCGGCAATGGCGAGGTCTCCCTCGGGAGTGTCGAGGGGATCGAACACCGGCAGCCCGGTGGCAGGGTCGACGCCGATGGCGGTGAACTGCGTGGTGACAGAAGCCACCGTGGTGGCCGTCGCGCCGTCGCCGCCCCCGCACGCGCCCGCCCCCAGGGCGCAGCCGGCGACCACCGCCACGAGTCTGACTCGTCTCGTCCGCCTGCCCAGGCTGGTGGCGAAGATGCTGCCCGTCATCGATGCGAAGGTACGCCACTCAGGTGACCGGAGAGGCCCCCTGGGAGTGAACGGGAGATGAACGTTCGGCACAGCCGTCCCGGCGCGATCGCGGCGGGCGATCGATTCGATGCGAGGAGCCGCTCAGGACTCTCGGTCGATCTTGTCCTCGTCCCAGTAGTCGAGGCGGTCGAAGGGCATCACCACCGCCGTCATGACGTTCATCAGGTGGGCCGTGATCCGCTTGAGATACCGATTGAGGAGCGCCCGCGGAACTGCATGGGAGGCCCCGGCGTCCGACTGCACCCAGGCCGAGACTTCGGCGTCGAAATCGGACAGCCAGCTGTCGACTTCGGGCAGCAACCTCGTCGCCCCATCGATGTCACGGTCGTGGAAGATCGTTGCGGCCTGTCCGATGAGCGTCTTCGTGCGCTCGATCCGCGTCTGCCAGTCGGCGGAGTCATCGGCGCCCGCCAGCGTGAATCCGTCATTGGCCAGATCCCACACGTTCTTGGCGTAGTCCCCGACCCGCTCGATGTCCTTGATGATCGACATGTAGACGAGCATGAGCGGGAAGTCGGCCGGTCCGGCCACTCCGGCATGGACGATGAGCCCCCGGCGGATCTCCCGCTCGGCTCTATTCACCTTGCGATCGGACTTCCGGATCGACTGCATGACATCGGAGGCCGCGACCCGCCCGAAGAGGGCGTCGGCAGCCAGGCCGAACGTCGTCACATTGCGATCCAGCATGGCCTGGACCTGGGCTTCGATCAGATCCAGACTGTCTGACCCTCGTTTGAAGAGATCGAACACCATCAGATCACCTCACCCTAGAACACCGCGATGCCAACGATCGGAAGAACGACGAACAGCCCGACGACGTAGACCAGCACCAGTCGCTTCTTGGCATCGGCCAATACCGCCAGGCGGGTGGCAAGCCGAATGGGTATCAACCGCAGCGCGGGGACGGGATAGAACAGAAGGATCCCGGTGATGTTGAACAGCGTGTGGACGAGCGCGATGGTCAAGGCCTCCGGACGGTCGGCTGCCACCGAAGCGAGCAAGGCGGTCACCGTGGTCCCCACGTTGGCACCGAGCGTGACCGGGTAGGCGTTCTCCAGGGTGAGGACCCCCGCCGCCACCAGCGGTATCAACACCGACGTCGTGATCGACGAGCTCTGCACCGCAATGGTGATGATGACCCCGATCAGCATTGCACCGATCCCCCCGCCCTTGCCCAGGACGGCGTTGAGCGAGCGCTCGATCCGCCCCTGCATCACGATCCGCATGTTGCGGGTGATCATGGCCAGAGCCAGGAAGATCAACCCGAGGCCGGCGACGAGCAGCGCGATGCCGAGAACCGTCCCGGAGTCGCTTACGGCCTCGACCCCGGACTCGAACCAGCCAACCGGGACCTTGATGGCGTCCTTGATGATGCTTCCCTCCGGAGCCACCCCGGCGAGATCGGACCGCCCAGACAAGACCTTGGTCAAGGAAGTGGCGGCGTCCGACAGGAACCCGGTGGCGAGTTCCACGGGCAGGATCACCGCCACGGCGAGGAGGTTGAAGAAGTCGTGGACGGTGGCACCGGCGAAGGCCCGCCGGAACTCCGCTCCCCGCCGCAGGTGACCGAGCGACGCGAGGGTGTTCGTCACCGTCGTCCCGATGTTGGCGCCCATGATCATCGGGACGGCGGCCGTCACCGTCAGGGCGCCGGAACCGACCAGGCCGACGATGGTGGAGGTCGACACCGAGGACGACTGGACGAGCACCGTGGCGAGGATGCCTGCGAAGAGCCCGGCGATGGGGGAAGAGACGGTCTCGAACAGCCGGTCCGCGAAGTCGGCGCCGAAGGCCTTGATACCCGACTCGAGACCCTTCACACCCACCAGGAACAGGTACAGCAGACCCAGCACCAGTCCCAAGCGCAGCCATACCTGAACGGAACGGGGAGCGACTTGCGGGGCGGCAGGCTCGGACACGTCGCCACGAAGCTACCAGGGACCCGGACGACGACGGGAACGGACCACGCCGGGATCAGCGATCAGCGATACCAGGTGCGACGTGAGACGTGCGACGTGTCACGTGCGACGTGAGACGTGCGACGTGAGACGTGCGACGTGAGACGTGTCACGTGAGACGTGAGACGTGAGACGTGAGACGTGATACGT
>DATCZS010000132.1:0-27778 GCA_036525795.1 Acidimicrobiia bacterium
TGCGGCCCCCTCCGTCTCGGACCTGCGGTCCGATCCACCTCCCCCGAGGGGGGAGGAAACAGAGCCCAGTGTTTCTCCCCCCGTTGGGGGGAGTACCGCCGGAGGCGGGGAGGGGGGCTATGCCGCCCCCTCCGGCCCAAGAGCCCCCTCCGGTCCTGCGGGCTTTCCTCCCCCGTGTCTGGGTCGCTACCCGCCGCGGGCAGCCCGCAGGACGTTGTCGATGGGGGTGGTGGCCAGGTCGCCGATGGCATGGACGTACTCGTACCCGAACCGGCCTTTGATGCACAGGCTTCCGTTGGTGACCGAGTGATCCATCGGAGAGGTGACCTTGACGATGCGGTTGTCCTGCACGTGCAATTCGAGGTTGCAGCCGACGCCGCAGTAGGAGCACACGGTGCGGGTGACGGTCTGTTCGTCCTCGGCCCACAGGTCGGTGCGGCGCAACTCGTACTCGGAGCGGAACATGAGCGCTCCGGTCGGACACACGCCGATGCAGTTGCCGCAGAACACACAGGCCGACTCGGTGAGTCCGACGTCGAACTCGGTGGAGATGCGGGCGTCGAACCCGCGGCCGGCCACGGCGATGGCGAAGGTGTTCTGGGCGTCGATCCCGCAGGCGGAGACGCACTTGTAGCAGAGGATGCATCGGGCGTAGTCGCGCACATACAGGTCGTTGTCGATCTTGACCGGCTGGTGGACCGTCTCGGCCGCGGTTCCATCGGGCTCTCGATGATGACCGGCATGACGCAGGTCGCGGTCTTCGGCGGGCAGACCGGGCGGGCCGAACCGGGCCGGCTCGCAGCCGTACTCGTCCATCCATTCCTTGGTTGCGTCATCGACCAGGCTCATGTCGACAGACGACTCGAGCATCTCGAACACCAGCTTGCGGGCGTGGCGCACCCGCTCGGAGTCGGTGAGGACCGCCATCCCCTCCTCGACCAGCCGCGAGCAGGACGGCACCAGCGTCCGGCTTCCCTCGACCTCAACCACGCACACCCGGCACACGTTGACGGGAGTCAGCGTCTCCAGATAGCACAGAGTGGGCTGGTCCTTCCCCAGGCCGCGACACACCTCCAGGATCGACGTCCCTGCCGGGACCTCGACGGTGTGCCCGTCGACGGTCAAGACGACCGGCTGACCGCTGACCGCCGACCGCCGGTCGCTCATACCAGCCCCAGCCGGATGGCGCTCTGCACGGCCGACGCCGCGGTGTGCCCCAGACCGCAGATCGACGCATCCCGCATCGCTCGATCGAGCTCGCCGATCAGGGCCGCTTCGCCCGACGCACCTCTGGCGACCGCCTCTTCCACCCGCTGGGTGCCGACCCGGCACGGGACGCACTGCCCGCACGACTCGTCGCGGAAGAAGCGGGCGATTCGGCGCACCACGTCTGCCATGTCTCTGTCCTCGTCGAACACCATCACCACCCCGGAGCCGAGGGAGAGCCCGGCATCGCGGGTGTGCTCGAAGGTGAGGGGGAGTGCCAGCATGTCCGGACCCACGAAGGACCCGGCGGCTCCGCCCAGCAGCACGGTGCGGATCTCGCCGGTCGGACCGCCCGCCATCTCGATGACCTCGCCGAGGGTGGTGCCGAGTTCCGCCTCGTAGACGCCCGGAGTTCCGACGTCACCCGACACGCAGAACAGCCTGGTGCCGGTGGACCCCGGGGTGCCCCTGGCAGCGAAGGCATGGGGATCCTCGAGCACGTCGAAGAGGTTGACGAGCGTCTCGACGTTGTTGATCACCGTCGGTCTGCCGAAGAGCCCGGCCTCGGTGGGGAAGGGCGGCTTCTGCCGGGGCTCCCCCCGGTACCCCTCGATGGAGTTCATCAGTGCGGTCTCCTCACCGCAGATGTATGCGCCTTGGCCGCGGCGCAGCTCGATCTCGAACTCGAACCCGGCTTCCATCACGTTCGGTCCGAGCAGACCGGCCGCCCTGGCCTGGCGGATGGCGTCGTGAATCAGCCGCGCGGCGCGGGGGTACTCGCCTCGCAGGTAGATGAACCCGCGGGTGGCCCCCACCGAGTAGCCGGCGATGGTGAGGGCCTCGACGATCGCAAAGGGGTCGCCTTCCATCAGCACCCGGTCCTTGAAGGTCCCGGGCTCGGACTCGTCCGCATTGCAGATGACGTACTTCTGGTCGGACACGGCGTCGTGCACCGCCCGCCACTTCACCCCGGTCGGGAACGCGGCGCCACCCCGTCCCTTGAGCCCGGACGTCTCCAGCGCCTCGATCACCCCCTGCGGGCCGATCTCGACCGCCCGGGCCAGGCCCCGGTATCCGCCCTCGGCCCGGTAGGAGTCGAGCGAGGTCGGATCGACCCGTCCCACTCCCGCCAGGACCCTTCTCCCGCTCGACTGGGGGGAGGCGTCGCCCGGATCGGCGTCCGGCTCCCAGCCGTCGTCGAGGGCGGCGACAACCTGCTCCAAACCGGCCCCGGTGATGGTCAGGTCCGGCTCGCCTGCGCGCTGGACGTGCACCGCAGGGCGGCGGTCGCACTGACCGAGGCAAGGGCTTTCGACCACGTCATCGCGATCCGCCAGCGCGGCGAACAACCCGGATCCTCCTGCGGTCCGGCAGGCGATGTCGTCGCAGATGTGGGCCACCCTCGCCGGGCGCTCTTCGGTGGAGATCAGGGCATAGAACGAGGCGACCGAGTAGACCTCGGCGGGCGGGACGGCCAGGCGACGGGCGATCTCGTTGAGCGCTCCCTGGCTGACCCAGCCGATCTCGGACTGGACGGCGTCGAGCAACGGGAGCAGCAGGTGCCGCATCGACCGGGCGATGCGGCCGCCCCGGACCGTGCGTCCTTCGTCGACTTCGGCCGGAGGGGCGAGTGTCTGGATCAGGGCTGCCTCGTGCGCGGTCGGCGCCGCTTCCATCAGCTTCAGATCCATGCGATCTCCCCACAGCCGACCTGCCGGCTGGGACGTGGGACGTGGGACGTGCGACGTGTGACGTGTGACGTCACGACACCACCTCGACCCGGATGGCGGTGGCCTTGAACTCGGCGGTGCCCGACTTGGGATCCCACGCCTCGATGGTGAGGCGATTGACGTCGGCCTCATCCGGGAAATGGAGGGTCATGAACATCAGCCCTGGCCGCAGTCCGTCGTCGATCAGGGCGGGAACCTCGATCGATCCTCTCCGCGACGACACCCTGACGACGACACCATCCTCGATTCCGTGGGTCTCGGCGTCTTCGTGACACAGCTGCAGCACGCCGCCGGTGCGCATCGGGGAGCGGTAGCCATTCGACTGGACGCCGGTGTTGTACGAGTCGAGGTGACGGCCGGTGGTGAGCCTGATGGGGAACTCCTCTGAGAGCCGGTCCACCGGGGGTGCCCACTCCACCGGGGTGAATGGCGCCGGCGGGCCGACGTCGTCCGACCACAGCCGGCCATGAAGGAACTTCTCGCCAGGATGGCTCTCGTCGGGGCAGGGCCACTGGATCCCGTCCAGGGCCTCCAGCCGGTCGTAGCGCATGCCGGCGTGGAGTGGGGACAGCGACCGGAGTTCGTCCCACACCTCCTCGGCGGACGGCATCCCCAGGTCGACCCCCATCGCCCTGGCCATCAGTGCCAGGATCTCCAGGTCGCGCTTGGCCTCTCCCGGCGGGGTCAGCGCCGCGCGCACGCGCTGGACGCGGCGCTCCGACGAAGTGACCGTCCCCTCCGACTCGGCCCAGTCGGCGGCGGCTGGGAACACCACGTCGGCCATCTCCGCCGTCTTGGTCAGGAAGATGTCCTGGACCACCATGAAGTCGAGCTCCTGGAGGGTCCGCCGGGTCTTGCCGGCATCGGCTTCCGACTGGGCGGGGTTCTCTCCGATCACGTACAGACCACGCAGCGTGCCCGCCTCCATCGCCTCGAACATCTGGGTGAGGTGCCAGCCGCGCGTGGGGGGAATCCGGTGCTGCCAGGCGGCCTCGAACTTGGCACGGTGCTCGGGGTTCTCCACGTCCTGGAACCCGGGCAGCTTGTTGGGGAGCGCCCCCATGTCGCCGCCTCCCTGAACGTTGTTCTGGCCCCTGACCGGGACCAGACCCGAGCCGTACCGGCCCACATGCCCGGTGAGGAGGGCCAGGTTGATCAGAGACAGGACGTTGTCGGTGGCGTTGTGGTGTTCGGTGATGCCGAGGGTCCAGCACAGCTGGGCGGTGGCGGCGGTCGCATAGGCGATCGCCATCTCCCGGATTGCCGCTCCGGGAACACCGGTGATCTCGGCGGCGCGCTCGAGGGTGTACGGCTCGACGGCGGCGGCGAAATCGTCGAATCCGGTGGTGGCGTGGTCGATGAACGCCCGGTTCTCGAGGCCTTCGTCGATGATCACCTTCGCCATGGCGTTGGCCAGGGCGATGTCCGAGCCCACGTCGATCCCAAGCCAGAGGTCTGCCCAGCGGGCGGACTCGGATCTGCGCGGGTCTACGCAGTAGATGCGGGCGCCATTGCGGACGCCCTTGAGGATGTGATGGAAGAAGATCGGATGGGTGGCGCGGGCATTCGAGCCCCAGAGGACGATCAGGTCGGTCGTCTCGATCTCCTCATACGAGCTGGTGCCGCCACCCGCCCCGAGCACTGCCGCCAGACCGGCGACGGACGGGGCGTGTCAAGTGCGGTTGCACGAGTCGATGTTGTTGGTGCCGAACACCACCCGGGCCATCTTCTGGGCCAGGTAGTTGGTCTCGTTGGTCGCCTTGGAACAGCTCATCATGCCCAGTGCGGTCCCGCCGTGGTCGGCCTTCACCCGGGTGAGCCCGGCGGCGGCGGCGGCGAGCGCGGTCTCCCACGTGGCCGGCCGCAGCTCGCCGTCGACTCGCACCAGCGGAGTCGTCAGACGCGTCTTGGGTCTCCGTGCCATGTCATCACCTCCTTCCGGGCGGCTCTGCCGCCGGAGCGGTCGGCCGTCGGCGGTCGGCGGTCGGCTCCGTCCTCCATCATGCCAGCCGGCACGTTGGGACGTGGAGTGCTGTCTGCTGTCCGTGGCCTCGGGCGTCGTCAGACATCGCTGAGTCTGCCTGCGCCATCTCCGAGCCGAGGCCTTCGACGTACCTCGCGAGGTGGTTCTTCGGAGCTACATCGTGTAGATCAGGGTGTCCTCCGTGGCGCCCGGTACGAAGATCTCCGCGCTCCTGTCGACAAGCGCTCGATAGGCGGGCTCGGTCAGCGACCGCCCCAGGATCTCCTCGAGTTGGGCCATGCTCTCGTAGTCGGCGAACCAGTGCACCTTGCCGAACGTTCCGCCGATCTCCATGCCCCAGATGACAGGAATGCCCCAATTCTCCTTGATGTACGCAGTGACTTCGGCGGCGAATGCCATCGCGACATCGGCCTTGCCGCGGTCGACCACGGCCGTCCGGTTGAGTCTCACACCCATGAAGCCCCCTGTGTTCGGGCGTGCTTCGAAGCTAGCAACTCGACCAGCCGATGTGCCTCTCAGAACAGACCGACCACGTTGCCGTCGGCATCGATGTCGACGTTGAGGAACGCCGGGGTGGACCCGAGACCGGGCATGGTGCGCATCTCGCCGAGAAGCGGATAGATGAACCCGGCACCCACCGACGCCCTCACCTCGCGCACCGGGATCGTGTAGCCGGTGGGAGCGCCCTTCATGGTGGGGTCGTGGCTGATCGACAGGTGGGTCTTGGCCATGCAGATCGGCAGGTATCCGAATCCGGCCTTCTCGAAATCGTCGATCTGGCGTTCGGCCAACGGGGTGTACTCGACGTCTCCGGCGCCGTAGATGTCGCGGCAGATGATCTCGATCTTCTGGCGGATCGGCATGTGCAGCGGGTACAGGTACGAGAACTCCCTCGGCTCCTCGCACGCCCGTACCACCGCCTCGGCGAGCTCCACCGCACCGGCGCCGCCCTCCGCCCAGTGCTTGGCCAGAACGGCGTCCGAGGCGCCCGCTTTGAGCGCCGCCTCCTTGATCAGGTTGATCTCCGCCCACGAGTCGGAAGGGAAACTGTTGATCGCCACCACCACCGGCACCCCGAACCGCTTGGCGTTGCCGATGTGGGCCACCAGGTTGGGCAGCCCCGCCCGCAGCAGCGACAGGTTCTCCTCGGTGTATGCCTTGTCGAGGGGCCGTCCCGCCACCACCCGCGGGCCGCCGCCGTGGGTCTTGAGGGCGCGCACGGTGGCGACCAGCACCACGCAGTCCGGGTCGAGCCCGGATGTGCGGCACTTGATGTCCATGAACTTCTCCATGCCCATGTCGGCTCCGAACCCCGACTCGGTGACGACGTAGTCCCCGGCGTGGAGGGCGATGCGGTCGGCGAGGATCGACGAGTTCCCGTGGGCGATGTTCGCGAAGGGTCCGGTGTGCACCAGGGCGGCCTGACCTTCGAGCGTTTGCATCAGCGTCGGGTGGAGCGTGTCCTTCATGAGCACCGTGACGGCGCCGGCCACCCCGAGGTCTTCGAGGGTGAGCGGCGTCCCGCTCTTGGCCGTCCCGAACACCACCCGACCGACCCTTTCACGCAGATTGCGCAGCGCAGACGTGTAGCTCTCCCCGTCTACCAGAGCCAGGATCGCCATCAGTTCGGAGGCGACGGCGATGTCGAAGCCCGTCTCGCGCGGCCTGCCGTCTGGCTTGCCCCCCAGTCCCACGATCACGTGGCGCAGGGTGCGGTCGTTGACGTCGAGGACCCGATTCCACTGCAGGTTGAACACGTCGATGTCGAGTCGACGCAGCCCGAGCGCGGCGAGCTGGGGGTCGTTCAAGCGGCTCTCGTGATACCAGCGGGCATCGATGGCGGCGGCGACCAGGTTGTGGGCGGAGGTGATGGCGTGGATGTCGCCGGTGAGGTGGAGGTTGAACTCGTCCATCGGCACCACCTGGCTGTAGCCGCCTCCGGCGGCACCGCCCTTGATGCCGAAGGTGGGTCCCATCGAAGGCTGGCGGATACAGGCGATGGCCTCGTGTCCCAGACGGGCGAGCGCCTGGGTCAGGCCGATGGCCGTGGTGGTCTTTCCCTCTCCGAGCGGGGTGGGGGTGATGGCCGTCACGTCGATGTATCTGCCCCGGGGGCGGCCTGTGAGGTGTGTGAGTGCGTCGAGATGGATCTTCGCCTTGGTCTTCCCGAACGGGATCAGGTCGTCCTCCGAAAGGCCGATTCTGGCGGCGAGATCGGGGAGGGGGATGAGGTCTGCGGTGCGGGCGATCTCCAGATCGGTCGGGATCGGTGACGACATGCTGAGGGGAACCTTCCTTGGGCCGATGTTCAAGCGTATCGAGCCTCATCTGGCCAGGTGGTGCTCGGTCACGCCACCGGGCGGAAGTCCGTTCCCATGCGGCCGCCCGGCCAGTATCGAAACACCACCACCCACATCGGGTCGGCCGGCACCGGCCCGAACGAGCGAGAGTCCGCCGGGGGGGCGGTTCGGGCATCGGACAGCACGAAGCAGCTGTTCGCGGTCAGGTCCCATCTGCCCGAGGGTTCGAGGTGGTGCAGATCGCCCAGCGGGTCGCGCGGAAGGCCGCCGACGAGAAGGCGTCCCGATTCGATCCGCACCTGCTCGCCTGCCGTCGCCACGACCCGCTTGACCAGATGGAAGCCCCGACGTCCCGGGTGCTCGAAGACCACCACGTCGCCGAGGCGGGGCGCCCGGCGTCTGGCGATCAGGTAGTCGCCCTGGTTCAGGACGGGTTCCATCGACCGGTCGACGACCTCGAAGCGCCTCATCCCCTGATTCAACCCCGAACCGGGGCCGATTCTCCAGTCGAGGCGTTTCGGATACGCCCCGGGAGGGGTATGGTCGGCGGAACAGTCCAAAGACGGAGGTATCCATGGGCTTGTTCCGCCCCTCGACCAAGGCACACGCGCACTGTGATCTCTACTGCGGCGTCTACGACCCGGCTCAGGCCAAGATCGAGGCCATGTCGGTGTGGAAGTCGGCGCAGAAGTACCAGGACTCGGACGATCCCGTATTCCGTGATCGAGCGATCCTCGTCAAAGAACAGCAGGCCGAACTGGTGAAGCACCACCTGGGCGTGCTCTGGACGGACTTCTTCACCCCCGACCATCGCGCCCAGTTCGAAGGTCTGGATGATCTGTTCTGGCGGGCCATCAACCAGGCGGGCGTCGCCAAGAAGTCGATGGATCCGGCCGAAGGCGAGAAGCTGGTGGGGCTCATCGACGAGATCGCCGCCGTGTTCTGGCAGACCGAGAAGGCCAAGGGCATGGGGGTATACCCGCCCGCCTGACCGGACGGTCCCAAGCGTGGAGAGAGAGGGGGGGCGACCTGCGGTCGCCCCCCTCTGTTCCAGCCGCAGGCCGCAACGTCATCGAGATGGTTTCGGGAAACCGCTTATCGTCGCGGCCCGGCGCACCGATGAAGAGACCATGACCGGCCCCGTTCCTCTTCCCCGATTCCCTGATTCTTCGCCCGGATACGACCCCGCTGCGGTGGATTCGTTCGTGTCCAAGCTGGTAGCCCGGGCGCGGGCTCAGGCAAGCC
Source organism: Acidimicrobiia bacterium (assembly GCA_036525795.1). Taxonomy (GTDB): domain Bacteria; phylum Actinomycetota; class Acidimicrobiia; order Spongiisociales; family ZC4RG35; genus DATCZS01. The sequence continues at coordinate 8,466 of DATCZS010000132.1, forward strand.
ACGACCGCAGCGAGATCGAGGCGCTCAGAGGGAAGCTTTCGGATGCAGTCGCCATGATCACCGCCCAGGAAGACGAGATCTCCGCGCTCACCCTCCGCCTCGACGCGCACGGGGCGGCCGGAGCCGCCTCGCCTTCGATGGCTGCGGACTTCACCGACGTCATCGAAGAGGTGACCGAATCGCCGTTCCGTCCCCTCGAACGCGAGGAGGGGCTCACGAGAGCCCAGGAGGCAGAGAAGGCGATTCGCGGTCGGTTCCTCAGCTCGGTCTCCCGCTCGAACTGAACCGGTTCGGGCGGTCGCCGGGTCCTAGTCGTCGGTTTCTACGATCAGGACGTCGGGTTCGAGCTTGACGAAGAGCGGTGCGATGTCGCCCAGGCGCGTGCCGGCGGGCACAGGATTCCGACTCCAGCCTTCGATCGCCGCCCCCACCCCGAGCATCTCACCCAGGCGAGCGCTCGAGAAAGGCAGGTAGGGGGCGAAAGCCACTCTCAACCCGGCGATGGCCTGGATGGCGGTGGCGAGAACGGTCGCTGCCCGGTCGGGGTCGTGTTTGAGCACCTTCCACGGCTCGGTGGCGTTGAGATAGACGTTGACCTCCTGAGCCGCTTCCATGGCGCGTCGGAGGCCCGCCCGCAGCTCGACCTTCTCGAGCAGGGCGGCTTCCTCCTCCAGGGCCCGATCGATCGACGCCACCAGGGCCTGATCCTCTTCGGTCGGCTCGGAGCCCCGTGGGACCGAACCCTCGAAGCTCCTCGCCGTCATCGACAACACCCGGTTGACGAGGTTGCCCCAGGTGGCGACCAGTTCGGAGTTGATCCGCTCGACCATCTGCTCGTCCGAGAGGTCCGTGTCGTTCTGTTCGGGGAGCACCGAGGTCAGGGCATATCGCAGCGCGTCTGGCTGGAGGCGGTCGGCGTACCAGCCGATGGACCGTCCCACCCCCCGGCTGGCCGAAGCCTTGTCGCCTTTGAACGTGACGTACTGGTTGGCGGGAATGTCGGTCGGGAGGTTGAGGTCGCCATATCCCATCAGCTGGCACGGCCAGATCACTGCGTGGAACACGATGTTGTCCTTGCCGATGAAGTAGTAGCTCTCGGCGTCCGGGTTCGTCCACCACCGCTTCCATGCGTCGGGAGTCCCGTTGCGCTCGGCCCACTCTTTGGCGGCCGACAGGTAGCCGATCACCGCGTCGAACCACACGTAGATCCGCTTCCCCTCCCCGATGGTGTCGTACTCCTCGGGTATCGCCACCCCCCACTCGAGGTCGCGGGTGATCGCCCGGTCCTGGAGCCCCTCCTCGGCGAATCCGACCGCCATGTTGAGGACGTGCTTGCGCCACCCCTCCCGCCCCCGGAGCCACTCGAGCAGCCGGTCCTGGAACTCGGAGAGAAGCAGGTAGTAGTGCTCGGTCTGGCGCATCTCCGGCTTGGCCCCCGTGATCCGGCTGCGGGGCGTGATCAGGTCGGCAGGATCGAGCTGGCGGCCGCAGTTGTCGCACTGGTCGCCGCGGGCTTCCTCATAGGCACAGTGGGGACAGCGTCCCTCCACGTAGCGGTCGGGCAGGAACCGCTTGGCCTCGGGGTCGTAGAACTGCTCGCTGGGCTTGGTGGCGATGTATCCGTGGGAGGCAAGGGTGCGGAACATGTCCTGGGTGACGGCGTGGTGGTTGGCGGTCCCGGTACTGGTGTACAGCTCCCACTGGATCCCCACCTTCTTCCAGTTGTCGACGAACTCGGCGTGGTAGCGGTCGACGATCTCCTGAGGTGTCACTCCCTCCTGGTCGGCTCGCACCGTGATGGGGGTGCCGTGGACGTCGGAGCCGGAGACCATGAGAACGGCGTGGCCCGCCAGCCGGTGGTAGCGCGCGAAGATGTCCGCCGGGAGATAGGCACCCGCCAGGTGGCCGAGATGACGTGACCCGGACGCGTATGGCCAGGCGACGGCGACGAGGATGTGGCGCTGTTCGCTCATGCTCGCCAGGGTACCCAGGCCCGACCCGACCCTCGATCGAATTGCCGGCCCCGAGCCCTCGGGCCGGGGCGCACCGCCTCCTACACTCGGCGCCACGGCGGCCGAAGGAGCGAGCGTGGCGGAACCGATCGACCCGAGGGCGCTGCGCGATGCCGCCGGGCAGTTCGCCACGGGAGTGACGGTGGTCACCACCCTCGACCGGAGGGGGACGCCCGTCGGGCTCACCGCCAACTCGTTCACCTCGGTCTCCCTCGAGCCTCCGATGGTGCTCTTCTGTCTGGAGAAGACGTCGGAGACGCTGACCGCATTCGAGTCGGGAGGCGGGTTCGCGGTCCATGTGCTCGGTGCCGGCCAACTCGAGCTCTCCATCCGGTTCGCATCCAGGGGTATCGACCGTTTCGAGGGACTCCACTGGACCCCGGGAATCGGCGGGGTTCCGGTGCTCGATGGTGCGCTCGCCGTCTTCGAGTGTTCCACAACCCACGCCTACGACGGCGGGGATCACGTGATCTTCGTCGGGACGGTGGAGCGGCTCGGTCCGGTGGATGACTCCGGCCCTGCACTGGGCTATTTCCGCGGCGGATACATCGAGACGGCCGGCTGACCGCCGGCGCCGGACGTCAGGTCTTCGGGGAGGGCTGTCGAGCCGCCCGGCGGCGTTCCAGCCACCGGCGGACCACCCATTCGCTGAAGGCGGGGAGCGGCTCGGGTTCGGGATCCGGGACGTTCTCGATCTCGGTCTCCAGCTTCTGGACGCGGTCACGCGTCTCGCGCAGCCGCTCGCGCAGGAAGGTCGACTCGGTCTCCGCCTTGGCGGCCCGCTCCCGCGCCTCCGCCAGCTGCTGTCCGGCCTGGTGGAGGTTGCCCAGCTGGTTGAGGATGCGCGCCCACTCGTCGACGGGGACCAGCACCGCCTCCGGGCGGTGATCGTCCTGCTCGTCTCCGGACCGGCGCGGTCCGCTCAGCGGCCGGCGCTCGTCCCGGGCCGACTCCCGACCGGACGACCGGGCCTGGGACGTTCCTGCGTTCCAGACGAAGGCGGGATCTTCGCTCACGACCCGGAGTGTAGGGAGTGCGTCGTGACGGGCCGGTGTCATCCGCGGCGCCTACCATCGGCAGGTGCCCAGCGAAGCCGAGATCCGCAGCATGGTCGAACGCATCCTCGACCGGATGGAGACGACTGCTCCCCCAGCGGCCGATCAGGCGACGGCCGACCCGGCGCCGACCGGTGGTACCGGTGAGGACGGAGGGCCGCCGGCCCGGGTGGCCGTCGGCGCCGACCACGGCGGGTTCCGGCTGAAGGAGTACCTGGCGTTTCGGCTCAAGGAGCGGGGGCTCGAGGTGACCGATTGCGGCACCCACTCCGAGGAGTCGGTCGACTATCCCGACCTGGCCCTGGCGGTGGCCCAACTCGTGGCAGACGGGAACTGCGATGTCGGAATCGTGGTGGACGGGGCGGGGATAGGGTCTTCGATGGTCGCCAACAAGGTCCCCGGGGTGCGGGCAGCGCTCTGCTACGACGTGTCGTCCGCCCGCAACAGCCGGGAGCACAACCACGCCAACGTGCTCACGCTCGGCGCCGGCCTGATCGGGCAGGGTCTGGCGTGGCAGATCGTCGAGGCCTGGCTCGACACGCCGTGGGGTTCCGGCCGCCACGCCCGGCGGGTGGCGATGATCGACGCGATCGACGACGGGTACCGCGGAAGAACCGGCTGATCGCCCGAGCCTCCCGGGGTAGCCTGACCGGCGGATCTCGAACGGGGGAGTGATCGTGCGACGCACCGTCAGTGCCGTCATCGCCGTCCTGGGCATCGTCCTGGGGCTCGTGTCGTCCGCGTCGGCCGCCCTCGCCCCGGGCGGAACCTTCATCGACGACGACGGGTCGTTTCACGAGGGGGACATCGAGGCGATCCGGTCGGCGTCGATCACCGAGGGGTGCGACCCGGTGGGAGACCGCTACTGCCCCGCCAGTCCGGTGACGCGGGCGGAGATGGCCGCATTCCTGGTGAGGGCCCTGGGGCTGTCGGAGTTGAAGCCCCCCGTCCCCAGCTTTGTCGATGTGCCCGCCGGCGCCTGGTACTCGGGGTTCGTCGAGCGCCTTGTCGAACAGAAGATCACCGTGGGCTACGGCGATGGAAGGTTCGGCCCGAACGACCCTGTGACGCGCGGCGCCATGGCGGTGTTCCTCGTCCGGGCACTCGGCGAACAGCCGGTGACGACGTTCTCGGGGATCTTCGCAGACGTTGCGGCGGGTGCGTACTACGCCGGCCACGTCGAGCGGATCGCCCAGCTCGAGATCACTCTCGGGTGCGAGACCGATCCCCTCCGGTACTGCCCCAACGGGGCTGTGAACCGGGCGGAGATGGCCTCGTTCCTGGCCAGGGCGTTCGATCTGCCGGTGGAGCCGGTGCCCGCCCGGCCCGGCCTCGACGGCCTGGAACTGGGTCTCGCGACCGTCGCCTCCGGATTCGGTCAGCCGGTGTTCGTCGACGCGCCGGTGGGCGATCCTCGCCTGTTCGTGGTGGATCAACCCGGACGGATCTGGATCGTGGAGAACGGGGCAAGGCTGAACACCCCCTTTCTCGACATCCGGAGCCTCGTGAGCTTCGGCGGCGAACGGGGATTGCTCGGGCTCGCCTTCCATCCGCAGTACGCCGACAACGGGCGGTTCTACGTGAACTACACCAACACCGCCGGTGACACCCGGGTCGTCGAGTACCGCGTGTCCGCCGACCCAGACGTGGCCGACCCCGCCACCGCCCGACAGGTGCTGGCCGTCGACCAGCCCGCCTCCAACCACAACGGCGGGATGCTGGCGTTCGGCCCCGACGGGCTGCTGTATGTGGCGCTGGGTGACGGCGGGGGAGGGGGCGACAGCTACGGCCAGGGCCAGCGGGCCGACACCCTGTTGGGCACCATCACGAAGCTGAACGTGGACTCGGGGTCCACCTCGCTGTTCGCCTACGGTCTGCGCAACCCGTGGCGGTTCTCCTTCGACGGTCTGCGGGTGTACATCGGCGACGTCGGGCAGGGCTCCTGGGAGGAGGTCGACGTGCTGTCCACCTTCGATGCCGGAGCCAACCTGGGCTGGTCGGTGATGGAGGGGGCGCACTGCTTCGGATCCTCGACGTGCTCGACCGCCGGCCTGGTGCTTCCGGTTGCCGAATACTCGCACTCCGGTGGCGCCTGTTCTGTCACCGGCGGCTACGTGTACCGGGGAGCCGCCATCCCCGAATTGGTGGGCCACTATCTGTACGGGGACTTCTGCGCAGGGTGGGTCAGGTCCTTCCGGTACACCGGGGTGGCGTCAGACGGCCGCACCTGGGGGATCAGGGTGGCAGGGCTCACCTCGTTCGGTACGGACGGGTTCGGCGAGGTGTACGTCACGTCCACGGATGGTCTGGTCCGCAAGATCGTGAAGGGGTGAACGTCGGTACGCTGGCGCCGTGACGTCGACATCAGGAGGGCCGCCTTCCGAGAGGCGGGCCATGGGCAGCCGTTCGCGCACGTTCTTCACCGTCTGGGCCGGGCAGCTCGTGTCCCAGGTGGGCACGACGATGACCGGCTTCGCCTTGACCATCCACGTCTATCTGGAATCCGGCTCGGTCACCCGCCTGGCGATGATGCTGCTGGCGGTGAACCTGCCCGGCATCGTGCTCGCGCCGGTGGCCGGAGTGTGGACCGACCGGATCGACCGACGGGTGGTGATGCTGGTGGCCGACTCGGTGGCGGGGGTCGCCACGCTGGGGCTGGCAGCGCTGTTCTTCACAGACGTCCTCACCTATTGGCACATCGTGGCCATGGCGGCCGTGTCGAGCGCCGCCGGTTCCTTCCAGGAGCCCGCCTACCGCGCCGCCCTTCCCACCCTCATCCCCAAGAACCAGCTGGGCCGGGCCAACGGTCTCGTCGATCTCGCCCCTGCCCTGGGGACGCTGGTGGCCCCTGCGCTGGCGGGCGGGCTGCTTCTCGCCGTCGGCATCGGCGCGGTGCTGGCGATCGACTTCCTCACCTTCACCGTCGCCGCCGTCACGCTGGCGTGGGTGCGCTTCCCGGTGTTGGAGCGGAATGAGCGCGGGCGGGCGTCGGTGCGAGACGAGTTCATGGACGGCATGGCCTATCTCTGGGACCGCCGGGGGCTGCTCGGGTTCCTGGGCATCGCCGCCGGGGTCAACCTGATGCTCACGTTCACCAACGTCCTGTGGGTGCCGGTGTTCCTGGCCATCACCAACGAGGCAGTGCTCGGCACGGTCATGTCGCTGATCGGGCTGACGATGGTCATCGGTTCGCTGGTGATGAGCGCCTGGGGCGGGCCCGTCAGACGAATGCGAGGAATCATGGCGTTCATGGCTCTCGGCGGACTGTCGCTGTCGGTCGCGGGTCTGCGTCCATCGCTGGGATTGACCATCGCCGGTGCGCTCGGATTGATGGCGGTGGTCCCCATCGTCAACGGGACCTCTCAGGCACTGTGGCAGACCAAGGTCCCGCTCGAGCTCCAGGGTCGGGTGTTCTCGACGAGGCGCATGATCGCCCAGATCGCCACTCCGGTGGCCTTCGTCTCGGCCGGCCCGCTGGCAGATCGCGTCTTCGAGCCCCTCCTCGTCGAGGGAGGGCCACTGGTGGGATCGCTCGGCCGGGTGTTCGGCACCGGACCAGGGCGGGGCAGTGCCCTCCTCGTGACCCTGGCCGGCCTGGCAGTCGTCGGCCTGGCGGGACTCGGCTGGATGGTCCCGAAGATACGGAACGTCGAGGTCGACATCCCCGACGCGATCTCCGACCTGGCGGGGACCGACGACGGCGGAGAGAGCTGATGTTCGTGCCGCTCGCCGGACCGGGCGAGCGGGTGCCGGATTACCCTGCCGGCGTGCGCCATCGGCTGGTACGCGTATCCGAGCCCCTCGATCTGCGCCGCACGCTGGCCCCGGCGACGATGGCATGGGGCAGGTTTCTCCCCGACGGGTGGTGGAGGCCGATGCGCACACCGGAGGGGCCGGCGACGCTGCACATCCGCCGGACTCCTGACGGGGTGGTCGGCTCGGTGTGGGGGGCGGGATCCGACTGGATCCTCGACAGGCTCCCATCCTGGATCGGGATGGAGGACGACCCGGGCGCCTTCGTCACTGCCCACGTCGGGGTCGCCGAACTCCATCGCCGGCACATGGGAGTGCGGTTCTGCCGTACCGGGCTGGTGTTCGAAGCGGTGGCATACGCGGTGGTGAGCCAGAAGGTGACCGGCAAGGAGGCGCGGGCGGGCCTCGCCGGGATGGTCGAGCGCTTCTCCGATCCGGCTCCCGGGCCGCTCGGCCTTCGCCTGCCTCCCGACCCCGAGCGGGTGGCGGCGGCTCCGTACCACGAGTTCCACGACCTGGGCATCGAGAAGCGCCGCACCGACACGCTGCGACGGCTGGCCGCAGACGCGGCGAGGCTCGAGACGCTCGCCTCGATTCCGGCGCCCGAAGCCCGGAGGATGCTCGAGCGGGTGGCGGGCGTCGGGACATGGACCTCGGCCGAGACCGTGGCGGTCACGCACGGAGACCCCGACGCCGTCAGCGTGGGCGACTTCCACCTCAAGCACTACGTGTGCTGGCATCTGGCGGGCGAGGCCAGGGGGACCGACGCTCGGATGCTCGACCTGCTCGAACAGTTCCGGCCGCACAGGGCCAGGGTCGTCCGTCTGCTCGAGATGGCAGGTCCCTACCCCCGATTCGGCCCGCGTCGCCCGATCCGCTCCTTCGCCCGCTACTGACCCGAGCCGACGAACCCGTCGATCAGGTCGCCCACCACCCGGGGATCGTTGACCTCGCCGTGACCGGCGCGGGCGATGAGTTCGAACCGCACGTTGCGTCCGGCACCGGCGAGCGCATCCCGGAGTTCGGTGGTGAAGGCGAGAGGGATGAGCTGATCGGCCTCTCCGTGGATCAAGAGGTACGGCACGTCGGGGGACTCCTCTGCATATGTCAGGGGATTGCCCCGGGCCCACAGGTCGGGGTCGTCGGAGAGATTCGCCCCGAACCACGGTTCGAGCAGAAAGGCGAGGAGGTCGGTGTTGTACGGCCCGGCCAGTCCGACGAAGCCGCCGACCGCAGGGACACCTTCGGGACACGACGCCCCGAAGGTGCCGGGGGGTGCCATCGTGACCAGGGCGGCGAGGTGGGCCCCTGCCGAATGCCCGATCAGCACCGGGGCCCGTCTCGAGGTGGTGAAGCGTCCTGCGGTGGCCGCTGCGTGGGCGACGGCACAGGCCACGTCGTCCACCGGCCCGGGGAACATCCCTCCCTGGGCGGCTCGGCGGTAGGTGGCGTTGAAGACGACCGCGCCCCGTTCGGCGAGCCCGTCCGCCAGGAGTCCCATCGCGTCGAGATCGCCTCCATACCACCCGCCACCGTGCACCAGGACGATCAGCGGCCGATCACCGGTCCCGGCCGGTGCGTGCACGTTCACTGCCAGTCCGGGAAGGTATTCCTCGCTCGATACGAGATGGTGGTAGATCGTCGCGTCGACCGCGGTGGAGGTGGTGGCTTCCGGCGCCGCCGTGGTGGAAGGCGCGGTGGTGGTGGTTGGGGCGGCCGGGGCTGGGGCCGCCGGGGCTGGGGCGACCGGGGCTGGGGCGACCGTGGCCGGGGTCGCGGTCGAGCAAGCACCGACCACCAACGAGAGCACGATCACACGGCGCATGGCGTCGAGTGTATGGAGCCCTCCCGGCTAATCGGCGGCCGTCACCGCCTGTCGATCAGAGAGGCGGCCGCCTCGTCGGCGAAGAACGTCACCTCGCCTTCTCCCGCTGCGAGCAACTGGACGGGGTAGTGGTCGGGCGGGCCCTCCATCACCTCGGCCAATACCTGCGCCTTGTCGGCCCCCGCCACGAGCACGATCACACGCGGCGCCGCCTGGAGGAACGAGGGTGTGGCGGTGAGCCGCCACACATCGAGTTGCGGCACGTGGTTTGCCACGAACCATCTGCCTTCGTCGGGAGCGGTGAGGGCGGCGGTGCCCGGAAAGAGGGAGGCGGTGTGGCCGTCCGTTCCCATTCCGAGCAGGACGACGGTGGGCGGATGGGCGGCGTGGATGTGTCGAAGCTCGGCCTCGTAGAACGCGGCCGCATCATCGGGTTCCAGGTGCTCGGACCACCGAGGCCGGAGCAGGGGGGCGGCTACCGCGTCGGCCAGCGCCTCTTTCGCCATCCGCCCGTTGGAATCGGCGTGATCTGAGGGCACCCAGCGCTCGTCTGTGAGCCACAGGTCGACCCGACCCCACTCCATCTGCGCCTGGCAAAGGGCGGCATAGGTGGCCCGCGGCGTGGATCCGCCTGCCAGGCCGAGCGTGGCCCGGGCGCCGGGGGCGGACGACAAAGCCTCGACGATTGCGGCCGCCGCCGCCCGTGCCAGTCGGCCCGGATCGGGATGGATCGAGAGCTCCACCCGCCGACAATACCGGTCCGGCCGGCGCGGATCGGTCGCTACGATCCTGAATTCCGTGAGGCTCCTCACCGCCAATCTGTACAACGGTCGCGCCCGCGTGGCGGCGCTCGACCGACTGCTGGACGAGGTGGAGCCGGACGTCTTCGTGGGCCAGGAGGTCGGGGTCGATGCCGCCGCCGCGCTCCGCGCCAGGTTTCCCCATGGACAGGTGATCGGCTCGGACGACTACACGGGCCGGGCATTCCTGGCCCGATTCGAGGTGGCGGTCACCGACCTCCCCCTGCCGTTCCGCCTGGGATATCGAGCGATCGTCGACCTCGACGGCAGACCGGTGGAGGTGCTGGCGGTGCACATCGCCAACCCGATCGACGGGGTGAGCGCGGCGGGGCATCGGCGGCGCCAGCTGGCGGCCATCCAGGAACTGGTCGAGGGCCCGGAGGCCTGTGTGGTCGTGGGCGACATGAATTCGACCCCGCTGTGGCCGTTTCATCGGCGGCTCTCTCAGGGGTTGGAGGACGCCATCGCGGCGTGGGCGCGAGCTTCCGGATCGCGTGCGCCCCGCACCTGGGGTCCCACCCCGGGTGCTCCCGGTCTGCTCCGGATCGACCACGTGTTCTGCCGGGGAGTCGAGGTGGTCGACCACAGGGTGCACCGTGTCGCCGGGAGCGACCACCGCGCCGTCGAGGTGGAGTTGCGAGCGCCGTGAACGGGGTGGAGTGGTCGGAGGGCCGCACCGTCTCGACGGTCGAACGCGGGGAGGGGCCCGTCACCGTGGTGCTGGCGCACGGGGCCGGGACCGATCAGCACCACCCGATGATCGTGGGGATCGCCGGGGCGCTGGCGGATCTCGGCCTGCGGGTGATCACATTCAACTACCCGTACACCGAGGCGGGAAGGCGCCGCCCCGATCGGGCCGAGGCGTTGGTTGCGTGTCACCGCGCCGTACTCGACGACGTCCGCTCCCGACATGGCGACCCCGTCATCCTCGCCGGGCGTTCGATGGGCGGTCGGATGGCCACCATGGTGGCGGCCGAAGGTGCGCGAATGGCCGGTGTGGTCGCCTATGCCTATCCGCTTCACCCGGCCGGCCGGCCGGATCGTCTCCGCGTCGAACACCTCCCCGGGGTGAAGGTGCCGATGCTCTTCTTCCAGGCAGGAAGAGACGCGTTGAGCGGAGGCGAGTTGTTCGACCGGCACATTCGAGTTCTTCCGGGCGCCAGCGTGGTAGACCTCGCCGGAGCCGACCACTCCTTCCGGGGACGGGGATGGAGCGGGGATCGTCTCCATCCCTTCCTGGCGGAGAAGACGGAGCAGTGGATCCGAACGGTCACATAGGGCGGTTTGGCCCGAGGGCCTGCGATCCGCGATAATCCATTGTTCGGGTTTTCCACCTCACTCTGCGAGGAGTACTCCACAATGGCTGAACAGATCACCCTGCGCGCCGAAGCGGGCCGCGCCACCGGGAGCCGCGAGTCTCGGCGCGTCCGCCGCACCGGCGCCGTTCCCGCCATCGTCTATGGCAAGGACATGGACCCCATCCCCGTGGCCGTCGATCATCACGATCTCGTGGCGGCTCTCTCCACCGAGGCGGGCCGCAACGCCCTCATCAACCTGGCGATCGGAGCGGACACCCTCCTCACCATGCCGAAGGTGGTCGAGCGCCATCCCTTCCGCAACCTGATCCGTCACGTCGACTTCGTCACGGTGTCGCTCACCGAGGTCACCCAGGCCGAGGTGGCGGTGCACTTCCTCGGCGAAGCGCTCGGCGTCAAGGATGGCGGCATTCTGTCGACCCCGCGGACCTCGGTGCTGATCGAGGCACTTCCGACCGGCATTCCCAACGCCATCGAAGTCGACATCTCCGGCCTCGAGCTGGGTGACACCCTGCGCATCGCCGACCTGCCGGCGATGGAGGGCGTGTCCTACCTCGACGACCTCGACCAGCTGGTGGCGAGCATCACCGCCCCCGCCGCCGAGATCGTCGAAGAGGAGCCGGAGCTCGAAGAGGGCGAGGCGGCCGAGGAAGAAGCCGCCGAAGCAGAGGCCGGGGAGGCCGGGGAATCCGCGGGCGAAGGCGGGGAGTGACCCCGAAGGTCGTCGTCGGCCTGCGCAACCCGGGGTCGGAGTACGACGGCACGCGCCACAACGTGGGTGTCGAGGTGATCGCCGAGGCGGGACGCCGTCACGGGCTCCGGTTCTCACGCGGTCCGCTCCGGGTGCGCTGCGAGCTCGCAGAGGGGCGCATCGGTGAACACCGGGTGGTGCTGGCCGGTCCGCTGTCATACATGAACGAGGCCGGCGGTCCGGTGGCGTCGTTGCTCGCCTACTACAAGGCCCAGGCGCCGACCGATCTGCTGGTCGTCCACGACGACATCGACCTCGGCTTCGCCCGGCTCCGCCTGCAGGTCGGCGGTGGAAGTGGAGGGCACAACGGCATCCGGTCGCTCGAGCGATCGCTCGGAACCCGTGACTTCGCCCGTTTGAAGCTGGGCGTCGGCCGCCCCCCGGGGAGGATGGATCCGGCCGACTACGTGTTGAAGCGGTTCGGCAAAGACGAGCGGACCGAGATGGACATCGTCGTGGCGGACGCCGCAGACGTGATCGAGCAGTGGCTGAACGATCCGGCCAGGGCGCAGGAGCAGGCGGCACGGCGGCACGTGGACTAGCCGGCGTCCTGAGCCTCACCCCGGGCGTCTCACCCCGGGTGTCTCACCCCGGACGAGATCGGCCCTGACGAGATCGGCCCTGACGAGATCGGCCCTGACGAGAGCGGCCCTGACGAGATCGGCCCTGACGAGATCGGCCCTGACGAGATCGGCATGGTTCGAGCAACGCCGGCGGGGGTGGGTTCGACCAACCTCGCCCGATCGGGATCGATCGCAGCCGCCGCCCGGCCGTCGCCCGTACCGCTAGCGTCGTGACAGTCCGACTCCGGAGGAACTGCGATGTCCGACTTGGTCGGGGCGCTCGATCAGGGCACCACCAGCACCCGGTTCATCGTCTTCGATCGCACCGGTTCGATCGTGGCGGTGGACCAGCAGGAGCACACCCAGATCTTTCCGAGACCGGGATGGGTGGAGCACGACCCGGCCGAGATCATCGAGCGGGTGTGGTCGGTCATCGGCACCGCCCTGGACACCGCAGGGGTGCGGAGGTCCCAACTGGCCGCGGTCGGGATCACCAACCAGCGGGAGACGGCGGTGGTGTGGGACCGCCGCACCGGGGCGCCGGTCCACAACGCCATCGTGTGGCAGGACACCCGTACCGCCGCGTTGTGCAAACAGCTGGAGGCCGGGGCGGGCCCGGACCGGTTCAGGGCCAAGACCGGGCTGCCGCTCGCCACCTACTTCGCGGGCCCCAAGGTTCGCTGGATTCTCGACTCCGACCCAGATCTTCGCCGGCGGGCCGAGGCGGGCGAGCTCGCCTTCGGCACCATCGATGCCTGGGTGGTGTGGAACCTCACCGGTGGGGCGGCCCACGTCACAGACGTCACCAATGCCAGCCGCACCATGCTGATGGACCTGAAGGCGCTCGACTGGGACGACGAGCTGTGCGAGTCGATCGGCATCCCCCGCTCGATGCTGCCCCGCATCGTGGCATCCGCAGACCACATCGGCACCGGAACCGGCCTGCTGGAAGGCGTTCGGATCACCGGGGTTCTCGGTGACCAGCAGGCGGCGCTGTTCGGCCAGACGTGTTTCGAACGGGGAGACGCAAAGAACACCTACGGAACCGGCAACTTCATGCTCCTCAACACGGGGACGGAGCTGATCCACTCGGCACACGGGCTGCTCACGACGGTCGGGTACCGGATTGCGGACCACGCCCCCGTCTACGCGCTGGAGGGTTCGGTCGCCGTCACCGGTTCGCTCGTGCAGTGGCTGCGCGACAACCTTCAGATCATCTCCGACTCTGCCGAGGTCGAGGCGCTGGCCCGCACCGTGGAGGACAACGGTGACGTGTACTTCGTCCCGGCGTTCTCGGGGTTGTTCGCCCCGTATTGGAGGTCGGACGCGCGCGGCGTGATCGCCGGGCTCACCCGGTACGCCACCAAGGGGCACATCGCCCGGGCGGCCCTGGAGGCGACGGCGTTTCAGACCCGGGAGGTGCTCGACGCGATGGAGGCCGACTCGGGCGTCGCTCTCAGCGAGCTGAAGGTGGACGGGGGGATGGTGGTGAACGAGTTGCTCATGCAGTTCCAGGCCGACATCCTGGGAGTCCCGGTGGTCCGCCCGACCGTGGCCGAGACCACGGCGCTGGGAGCCGCATACGCCGCCGGGCTGACGGCCGGAGTCTGGGATTCACTCGACGATCTCCGGGCCAACTGGGGTGAGGACCGCCGGTGGACGCCCTCCATGGACGATGTCGAGCGCGGGCAGCTCTACGAACGCTGGAAGCATGCGGTCCGGCGCACCTTCGACTGGGCGTGATCCGGTTGCGGTGACCCCGGATCCGGAATGACGCGATCGGGGCCGCCTTCACCCGCCCTCGCCCCGGGCATCGACATCGCAGAGCGACGTCTCCGGACCGGTTGTCGGGGGGACCGGGTCAGGTCGCCCGCTCTCCTCCCAGGACCAGCCTTCCCACCCGGAAGAGGCCGACCGTGGTGCCGGCGAAGGCGATCACGGCGATCACCTGGATCGCAGTACGGGCCATCGACCCTGCGGGCTGGGGCGGATCGTCGACCCCCAGCTCGGGAGGGAGGACGCGCTCGGAACCGGATGAGGCCGCCATCAGGTCGGTGGCGGATGCGTCCGCCGCCAGCACCCTCACGGTGCCCGTCATGTCGGGATGCAGGGTGCAGATGTAGTCATAGACCCCTTCGGTGTCGAACGTCATCGACCACGTGTCGCCACTCTGGAGGATCCCCGAGTCGAAAGACTGGTCGCGAGCCGTGACGGTGTGGGGTGCCTGGCCGGTGTTGGTCCAGGTGACCTCCGTGCCCACGGTCACGCTCAGGTCGCGGGGCGTGTAGTCGAGGTCGATGATCGAGACCGAGGCGGCGCCGGCGGCCTGAACGGCCGGCGCGGGGACCACGAGCAGCCTTCCTGTGACGGCGTCGGCCGCCAGGACGTTGCGGTACTCGATCTCGCCGATTGCCTCGGGTTGGAACGTCCAGGTCTCGCCTGGCTGGATCGCAGGAGACGCGAAGGAGCCGTCGGCGGAGACCAGCTGGGCCGCGCTGTCGCCGTCGTTGGTCCACACGATGGAGCTGCCGAGCGGCGCCTCGATCACCTCGGGGTTCAGTGCCCCCCCGACGATCGAAACCGCAGGTGGACCCGAGGCGTCGGGCGGCGCGGTGGTCGGCGTCGTCTGGGCGGGCGGGGGAGCGGTGCCCGATGCATCGACCACCGTGATCGTGCCTGCCATGCCGGGATGCACGATGCAGGTGTAGCGGTAGGTTCCCGCCCGGTCGAACCGGTGGCTGAAGCGACCGCCGGGGTTGATCAGGCCGCTGTCGAATCCGCCGTTGGCGTCGGTGGCGGTGTGGATGGCGGCGCCGTCGTTGACCCACGTGACGGTCGAACCCACCCGAACCGTCAGATTCGACGGGGAGAAGGCGTTGTCGACCATCGACACGCTGCCGGCGCGGGCCACCGCGGTCGATCCACCAGACGAGGTCGGGGTCGTGGTCGGGGTGGGGGCCGGAGGCGGCGGGGCGGTGCCCGTCGCCGACTGGACGACGAGGGTGCCCGCCATGTCGGGATGCAGGGTGCAGAAGTACTGGTACGTCCCGGCCGTGTCGAATCGCCTGCTCCAACTGCCACCCGCCGAAATCAGCCCTGAATCGAACCGGCCGGCGCGGTCGGTGAACGTGTGCAGCGCCACACCGGCGTTGGTGAAGGTGACCGTCTGGCCGACGGCCACGGTGAGCGTGGCTGGGGTGTATCCGAAGTCGAATGCCTGCACGGCGCCCGGACCGGGCGGGGGGGGGGGCACGGTCGTGGTCGTCGGGGTGGGGGAAGGGGCGGATCCGTCTGCCTGGGTCACGGTGATCGTGCCGACCATGTCCGGGTGCAGCGCACAGAAGTACGAGAAGACCCCGGGTGTGTCGAACGTGCGTGAGTAGGTCTGGCCGGGACCGTAGATCCCCGAGTCGAAGCTGCCGTCCCGGGCGGTCACGGTGTGGTCCTCGGTGTCCTGATTGGGGAACGTCACGGTGGTTCCGGGGGCGACGGTCAGGCTGGTGGGAGAGAACGCCCGGTCGATCATGCGGACCACCGTGCCCCCGGTTCCCCCGCCGGTGCCTCCCCCGCCGCCGGCCGCCGTGACGGTGATCGTCCCGTGGTAGGCGGTGTTGGTCGGGTTGCGTTCGTCGACGTAGGTGTAGGTCCCCTCCACGCCGAAGACGAACGAGAACTGCTCGCCCGGGTCGATGTTTCCGGAATCGAATTGCTCGGGTCCGGTCCGGGAGCGGACCCGGTGCCGGTCGGCGTCGTCGTTCGCCCACACCACGGCGGTTCCCGCCGGGATCTCGAGATTGGCCGGCGTCACGCGGTCGGTGATGCGGATCGTCTCGTCTGCCGTCGCCGGCAGGGCGCCCACCAGGGTCGTCCCGGTGGCGAGGAAGGTGGCCATCACGGCAGACCCGACCCGGTGCCGCCATCGCGACCCGAGTCCTGGTGTGCGCGCCATGGTGAACGTTGCCCGTCGACTCATCTGACTGATCTCCTGTTGCCCGCTGTGCTCAGCAGGGCCATTGTGCCCGAGGACGTGTCAATCTCGTCCGAGGGCCATGTCAAGAAACCCTAAAGGCGCGGCCTCCGGTCCTTCAAAGCCCCTCGGCGACGAGCTCGTGCTCATGGGCGGCGAGCGCCTCGTCACGTTCCGGGTCCGTCCAGCCGAGTTCCCTCCCCATCACCTCGGCGATGCCCGGCGCGTCGCGGCGGGCGTGGTCATCGGTGAACCAGGCGAGATGGGTGCGCCGCAGCGTGACGTCCGAGAGCCGGGTCGCCGCCTCATAGCGAACCGCGTGCACGACATCGGCCAGCGTCGTGCGGCCGTCGCCCAGCGAGCGGGCCAGTGACGGCTCATCGTCCACCAATTCGACGAGGCGTTCGATCTCTCCGCCATACCTGCGGATGCTCGGTTCGATCGCCGGCGCGGGATATGCCACCGACTCCAACCGCCTCGTCAGCGACACCTGGTCCATCCCCGCGCCGACCAGAGGCACTGAGTCCGTCGACGAGCGAGTCTTCACCCCGAGCGCTCGAGTGATCTGATCGGCCGCTTCGGCGGCGATCCGCCGGTAGGTGGTCAGCTTGCCTCCGGCGACCTGGACGTATCCGGGGACCGGCTGATCCACGACGTGCTCGCGTGACGCCTTCGCCGTCGACCCGCCGCCCACGTCCTTGAGGGCTCGAAGTCCGGCGAACGCGGAGATCGGCTCGAATTCCGGGACGTCCATGTACCGCCGGACGTGGCGCACCAGGTAGTCGATGTCCGCCTCTGTCGCGACCGGGTGGGCTGGGTCCTCGGCGTAGGGGATGTCGGTGGTTCCGACCAGGCAGTGACCGAGCCATGGCACGATGAACAGCACCCGTCCGTCGTCGGTCTCGGGGAGCACCACCGCCCGGCCGCCTACAGGGATCGCATCCTCCGGCACCAAGAGGTGGCTGCCCTTCGATCGCACGATGCGGATTGTGGGTGTACCGGAGGACAGTTCAGGCGGATCGAACGACCCGGTGGCGGCGAGGACGGCCCTGGACCGAATCGTGAAGGTGTTTCCGGACACCTCGTCTTTCAGTGTCGCCCGAAAACCGGGTTGGAGCTCTTCGATGCGCTCCACCCTCACCCCGCCGACGGCGGTTGCCCCATAGCGGCGCACGGCGGTCTTGAGCACGCTCAGCACCAGGCGGGCATCGTCGGTGCGGGCGTCGGAATAGACGAATCCGCCCTCGAGGCCGTCGGTGGACAGGGCCGGCACCAGTTCATGGAGCACGGCCGCCCCGACTCGACGGCTGCGCCCGCCGGGACGTCCGAATCCGCCCAGCACGTCGTACAAGGTCAGCCCCGCCCGCAGTGCCAGGGGTGCCTTCCATCCCGAAGCCGCCCACCGCGGGGCGTCGGCGAAGCCGTGCTGGGCGTAGAGCGGGATCACGAACTCCAGCGGGTCGAAGAGGAAGTCGGCGATTCGGGCGAGCACCTTCTGTTCCCGCAAGCCTTCGGAGACCAGGCTGAATTCGTAGTGGGGCAGGTAGCGGACACCGCCGTGGAGGAGCTTGGTCGAGCGCGACGACGTCCCCTGCGCGAAGTCCGACTGCTCCACGACTGCCACCTCCAGCCCGCGGGCAGCGAGATCGAGGGCCGCTCCCGCACCGGTGATGCCGCCGCCCACCACGAGCACGTCGAGCCGTTCGGTGCCGTCGAGTCGGGTCAGGTGGCTGCCGCGGGTCCAGAGGGAGGTCGACGAGCGTCCCATGCTCCCGTGAGGCTACCGGCGGCCTCGCACCGTCCGAACGGCCCGCCTTTCCGTCGGTATGATCGGCTGCGATCGAGCGGGAGGACGAAAGATCACCATCCCAGATTGGCTGGCGATACTCCGGGTGATCCTGGTGCCGGTGATCATGGTGCTGGCACGTCGGGCGGACAGCTTCGATGGCGCCTTCGCCTGGGCGGCGGCGCTGTTCGCCGTTGCCGCGCTCACCGACTTCCTCGACGGATGGCTGGCGAGGAAGATGAACACGACTTCGACGCTCGGGGCGTTCCTCGACACCACCGCCGACAAGCTGCTGGTGACCGGGTCGCTGCTCGTCCTGGTCTCGGTCGACCGGGTGTCGATCTGGGCGGCGCTGATCATCGTGATGCGCGAGTTCGTGGTGATGGCGCTGCGGGGACTGGTGGCCCTGGGTGGGGGACTGGTTCGGCCCTCGACCTGGGGAAAGATCAAGGCGTTCTCGCAGTTCGTGGCGATCTGGCTCGCCTTTCTCCGCCTCGGTGAGCCGTTGGGGCCCTACTTCATCGACCAGTGGGTGATGGGCGTCGCGGTGATGATCACGATCGCCTCCGGCTGGCAGTACCTGGTCGGCTTCTCGGACACGGTGCGATCCCATCGCGCCTCTGCGTCGGTGTGAGCGGGCCGATCGTCGTCACCGGCGGCTCCGGCGTGGTCGGATCCGCCTTGATCCGCCACCTCGTCGAAGCCGGGAAGGCCCCCCTTGCCCTGAGCCGGTCATCCGGGGCGGACCGGGTCCTTTCCGCCCTCGGGGCGACTCCGATCAGGGGCGACATCCTCGAGCCGCACACGCTGGTCGACGCCTTCGCCGGTGCCGGGGTCGTGTATCACGTGGCAGGGGTCAACGCGATGTGCCTCGACGACCCGGCGCCGATGTTCCGCGCCAACGTCACGGGTTCGCGCAACGTGGTCGCCGCCTGCCGGCAGGTGCAGGCAGGAAGGCTGGTGTACACGTCGTCTGCCGCCACGATCGGTGAGACCGGCGGCGCAGTGGGGTCCGAGCGCACCGTCCACCGCGGATGGTTCCTGTCCGACTACGAGCACTCGAAGTACCTCGCCGAACGGGCGGTGTTCGCCGAGGCAGGCGAGCTGGCGGTGGTGTCTGTGAATCCCTCCTCCGTCCAGGGTCCGGGCCGGGCGACCGGCACGGGAAAGCTGATCCTCGACCTGGTGAACGGCCGCCTTCCTTTTCTGGTCGACACCCGCGTCTCGATCGTCGACGTCGACGACTGCGCCCGCGGCCACCTGCTCGCCGGCGAGCGAGGGGTGGCGGGATCGCGATACGTGCTGAATTCGTTCACACTCGACCTGCGTCAGGCGGTGTCGATGCTCGAGGATCTGCTCGGACGCTCGGTGCGCGTCCGTTTCGTGCCCGCCTGGTTCGCGTCTGCAGGCGCACGGGCGGTCGGGACGGCGGCGCGTGCCGTGGGGCGGCGCCCGGCCGTGTGTCCCGAGATGGTTCGCATCTTG
>DATCZS010000133.1:0-10767 GCA_036525795.1 Acidimicrobiia bacterium
CCACCGGTACTGGCTGCGGACGGGATCGCGGGACCGTCGATAGCGAACGACGAAGTCCACGATGGCAGCGAGCAGGATCACATTCGGGAGGAACGCCGCCAGTTCGGCGACCCCGCTCGGGACGACCGCCAGCGGCATCGGGCTGGGTATCCCACCGTCTATTTCAGGGGCGAGCGTGGTCCGGAAGGCGGTGAGGACGATGCACACCGCATCGAATCCGAGCACGCCCCGGGCAAGGCGGCGATGTCCGCGGGGGCGGGAGGATAGGCCGTCAGGGAAGACGAGGATCAGGGCGGTCCACACCGTCCAGAACACGGCGCTGACCGAGGTTCCGGTCAGCCACAGCCACCACCGTTCGACGGTGGAGAGTGCTGAGATCGACCACGTCTCAGGGCCGAACGAGAACAGGAAGCCGAACCCGAGGTTGACCATCAGCCACCCCACCGGGTGCCAGTCCGAGCGAAGCAGCACCACCACCCCCGGGACGAGGAAGAGGAGCGATCCGACCACCGGGAACCACCACAGCGATTCGCGGCCCAGGTTGAGCGCACCGAGCCGGTCGTTGAAGACCGAGAGCCAGGAGGCGAGCAGGGTGGCCGCCAGGAATCCGGCAAGCAGCAGAGGCCTTCCCCTGTCCTTCCAGGTTGTGGCCGTCATCCGATCCACAGTGCCGTCCCCTCCGGTGCGATGGAAGCCAGAAGGTGAAGAGTGGGACAGGCCAGGTGACGACGACATGCATGCGCAGCAGCTGTCGGCGTCATCGTCCCAGCCCGAATGAACCGACCCTTCTGGCCCGATGCTGTGGTATCCATCACGCCGGTCATCGTCGCACTGCGCTCCAGCTATGTGCGGCGCCACTCGACGGGTGTATCGCCGCTCCATCACCGTTTCCCGTTGCCGCATCGTGCCGGGCGATCGTGACGCCATCGTTACGGAGGCCGATCGTACGGGGGCGGCCGAGACGACGGTGTGCGTCGACGGCCGCGACCCCGAGGAAAGACCTCTAGCGTTACGGATCGGACCATGGTCGCCGAACCGTCACGCCTCGAACTCAAGCTGGTCGGACCCGTCGATATCCAGGTCGACGGGCGGCCCCTGGCCGTCGACACCAAGAAGGCGGTGGCGCTCCTCGCCTACCTCGCCGTCTCCGGCCAGGAGCAGTCACGCGATCACCTCGCCGACCTGCTGTGGCCGGAGACAGATCCGGAGCGGGCTCGGGCCACGCTGCGGCGGACGCTCTCGGCGCTGCGGTCCGGTCTCGGGGAGCGCTGGGTCGAGGCCGATCGGTCCAGCGTGCGGTTCAAGCCCGACGACGACACCTTCGTGGACGTCGACCAGCTGCTCCATGCGGCGGCAGAGACCCACGACCACGGCCTCGACCGGGTGTGTCCCCGTTGCATCGATGTGCTCTCCCCGGCCGCAGCGATGCTGCGGGGGGAGTTCATGGAGGGGTTCGCGCTGCGCGGCTGTCCCGCCTTTGACGACTGGATGCGGGCCGAGGCCGAGCATCTCCGCCGCCGGGTCTCGCTGGTCCTGGAACGACTGTCGACTGCGTTCGCTTCTCAAGGCCGCTATCCGGAGGCCATCCAGGCGACGGGACGCTGGCTGGCGGTCGATCCGCTGCTCGAGAAAGCCCACCGATCGATGATGCTGCTCCACGCCTGGTCGGGGGACCGATCCGGGGCAGTCGATTCCTATCGCGCATGCGTCGCCGTGCTCGACCGCGAACTCGGAGTCGAGCCGCTCGAGGAGACCACCGAACTGTACGAGGCCATCCTGGAAGAGGATCTGCCGCGGGCACCCGCCCCGGTACGGCGACTCACGGCGGTGGAGGCCCCCGCCCCGGCACCGGTCGGATATCCCTTCGTCGGGAGGTCGGAGCACCTCGAGCGGCTGCGAGGAGTGATCACGGCCGGACACGGCCTCGCCATCGTGGAAGGGGAGGTGGGTGCCGGAAAGACCCGGCTGATCGACGAGCTGGTCGGCGAGCTTCGGTCGGCGGGCCGGGTGGTGCTCGTCGCCGAGGCTCATCGGACCGAGGCAACGGTCGCCTACGGCCCGATCCAGTCCCTGCTGCGAGCCGGTCTCGAGGAACCAGGAACGAGAGACCGGCTGTTGGGGGTCTCCCCTTCGGTCGCCCGTGAGGTGGCCCGACTGGTGCCCGAGCTGGGTGAACCGGCAGCGGTGGATCCGGCCGATATTGCGGCGCGGGCTCGGTTTCTCGATGCGGTCTCGGTGGCGATCGGCGCGATGGGCGAGCCGGCGGTGCTGTGCGTCGACAACCTGCACTGGCTCGACAGCGCCTCGTTGGAGCTGGTGGGGTACCTGGCGCGCAGGCTGCAGCGACTGGGGGTGGTTCTCGTGCTCTCCCGGCGCCCGGAGGACACCCCGATCGACCATCCCGTCTCGGTGCTCATCGAGGATCTGGCTGCAGCCGCCACGGTCGTTCGGCTCGACCGGCTCGAACCGGATGCGGTGGCCGAACTGGTTGCGGCCTCCGGCGTGGCCGGCGTCGATCCGGCCGGAGTGTTCGAGCGCACCAAAGGCCTCCCATTCTTCGTGGTCGAGTACCTCGACGCTGCTCGACTCGGCCGAACCGAACTGCCGGCCGCGGTCCGGCGTCTGGTGTTGAGCCGTCTCACCGGTATCGGAGCGCTGGGCGGTCAGTTGATCACGACCGCGGCGGTCATCGGGCCGACAGCAGAGGCCGAGATGATTCGAAGCGTGTCGGGACGAGACGAGGATGAGGTGGTCGGGGGCCTGGACGATCTCATGCGTCGCTCCCTCCTCAAGGAACGGGAAGACGGATCGCTCGAATTCGTCCATGACCAGTTGCGTGAGGTTGCCTACGAGGAGGCGAGCCATGCGAGGCGAAGGCTGTTGCACAGGCGGGCGGCCGAGCACCTGATGTCCCGTTCCGGCGCCGAGTCGGACCTGAGGGCGGTGTCCGCCGCCTCGGGACATCATCTGGCGGCGGGAAACGACGCCGAGGCGGCCCGGCTGTCGGTGGTGGCCGCCAGGCTCGCCAGCGAGGTGTTTGCCTTCGAGGAGGCGATCGACCACTACGAGAACGCCCTCGCCCTCGGCACCCCCGATCGAGGGGCGGTGCTCCGTGAAACCGGCGCCCTGCACATGCTGAGGGGGGAGTACGGCGTGGCACTGGCCAACTACGAGACGGCTCGAGCACTGATGACCGGCCTCGAGGTCAGGCGGGATTCGGCCATGGTGGCACACGCCATCGGCGAGGTGTATCGCCGGCTCCGGCGGTGGGATCTGGCGGCGGCTTCGTTCGAGGAGGCGCATACCGAGCTTGGCGGGGATCCCACCCTGGGACCGGCGGTGGCGGCCGACTGGGCGTTTGTCGAACACAACCGGGGACACGAAGCCCGGGCGCAAGAACTCGTCCGTCATGCGCTGGAGGGCGCAGCGGCATCGAGCGATCCGGCGGTGATGGCGCATGTGCACAACCTGGCGGGTCTGCTGTGTGGCGAGACGGGTCAGAAGATCGCGCATCTCGAGGAGGCGCTGAGTCACGCCGTCGAACCGTCTGTGCGGGCCGCCATCTTGAACAATCAGGCCCTGGCGCTCGCCTCGTCTGGCGACCTCTCGGGCGCCATCGTCAATGGACGACGAGCGCTCGAAGCGGCGATGACGGCGGGGGACCGTCACCGGACGGCTGCCCTCCACGACAACCTGGCCGACTCCCTGCACCGGGCGGGGGAGGAGGAGGCGGCGATGGAAGAGTTGAAGCGGGCGGTGACGCTGTTCGCCGAGGTGGGATTGGAGCCCGGTGAACTCGTGCCGGAGGTGTGGTTCCTCAAGGAGTGGTGAGTCGACTACTCCTCCTCTCACACACGCATCCGAATCCTGCGCCGAGGGCGTGCCCGGGCGGGAGCGACCGGTCGATGAGTCCCTGGTATCGAATGGGGTTTCGGCCCGGCCAAGGACGGATCTTCCGGCCCTGGCGGACGAACCGGCCGCTTCGTACCCTTCCGGTCATGACGAGTTCGGCTCGCACCCTCCTCGAAGTCGCCGGTGTCACCGTGCATGATGTGGCTGCTGCCGCCGGATGTCCCGCGGCCCTGGTCGAGGCTCAGCTCGCCGGTGTTCGCCCGCTCGACGACGAGGTGCTCGACGCCATCAGGGCGCTGTGCGGATCGCATGTCGCCGAGGAGATCACAGCCCTCGTCGCCCGGGAACGGCTCGTCCAGCTCGACGAGATCCAGCACGGCCGCCTCTGAGCTCGAGTACCGGTACCGCACCGGCCGGGTAGGTTGACGGCATGGTCAACTGTCACGGCGACGTGCCTCTGGTGGGCATCCGATGAACATCGTGGTCTTTGGTGCGAGCGGATACGTCGGGGGGCGCCTGATCCCGGTCCTGCTCGAACAGGGTCACCGCGTCAGGGCGGTGACGAGAAGCCCTGCATCGATCGCTGACCACCGGTGGATTGCCCAGGTCGAGGTCACCCGGGCGGACCTGCTCGACGAGGCATCCGTGAAGACGGCGCTGGACGGGATGGATGCTGCCTACTACCTGGTCCACTCCATGGAACGGGCGGACTTCGAGGAGGCCGACCGGAGGGCGGCCCAGGTCTTCTCCCGGTGTGCCGCCGAAGCCCACGTGCAGCGCATCATGTACCTCGGTGGCCTGGGGCGGGGCGACCTCTCCCCCCACCTGGCGAGCCGCCAGGAGGTGGGTCGGATCCTCGCGTCCGGACCGGTCCCCGTGACCGAATTCCGGGCGGCGGTCATCATCGGGTCGGGCTCTTTGTCCTTCGAGATGACGCGGTATCTCACCGAGGTGCTGCCGGTGATGGTTGCTCCCAAGTGGGTGGCCACTCGCTGCCAGCCGATCGCAATCCGCGACGTACTGAGCTATCTGGCCGGGGCCCTGAGTCATCCCGAGACGGCGGGGCGGGTGATCGAGATCGGAGGCCAAGATGTCCTCACGTACGCGGAGATGATGCAGCGCTACGCCCGCGTTGCGGGCCTCCGCCGGCGTGTCATCGTGCGGGTGCCGCTGCTGTCGCTCGGGTTGTCTGCCCGCTGGATCGGACTCGTCACCCCCCTGTCCTACAAGGTGGCGGCGCACCTGATCGACAGCCTGCGACATGAAGTGGTGGTGACAGACGACAGTGCCGACCTCATTCCGGTTGAGCCGGCCGGATACGACGAGGCCGTCATGCGGGCGTTGGAGCGGACCCGCGGTGACGATGTCCCCACCCGTTGGGGGCGCGGTTCGTGGAGTCCCGCCGAGCCCCTCCCTTCGGATCCCGAACACGCACTGGGCACGCTGTTTCGCGATCGGAGGGTGGTCGATTCGAAGGCCGGCGCCGAGGATGTGGCGTGGGCGTTCATGCGAATCGGAGGAACCACCGGGTATTACTCGGCAGACTGGGCGTGGCGGATCCGGGGGATGATCGACACGATCTTCGGGGGCGCCGGACTTCGCAGGGGTCGACGGCACCCACAACATGTTGCTGTGGGTGAACCGCTCGACTTCTGGCGCGTGGTGGGCGTGGAGCCCGGGCGATCTCTGGATTTGAAGGCCGAGATGCGCGTGCCAGGGGAGGCGTGGCTGACATGGCACGTCGAGGCCCTGGAGGGAGGGGGGAGCAGGCTCACCCAGGTCGCATGGTTCGTTCCGCGCGGGCTGTTTGGGCGCCTGTACTGGTATGTCCTGGTTCCGTTTCATGCACTGGTGTTTCCGAGGATGGCGCGCGGCGTGGTGGCGGCGGCAGAACACCGGGCGGATCCGGACACTCGGGCCGGCCGATGACGCAGTGACGAAGAGGAGCGAGATGGAACTGGGGATCACCACGTTTGCCGAGACGATCCCGGATCCAGACACCGGAGATGTGGTCGGACACGGGGAACGGCTGCGGCAGGTGGTGACCGAGATCGAAACCGCCGAGCAGGCGGGACTCGACGTCTACGGGGTGGGCGAACATCACCGCCCCGATTTCGCCGCATCGGCACCGGCCGTCGTGCTGGCCGCGGCCGCGGGACGAACCTCGAAGATCACGCTGACCCCGGCGGTGACGGTCCTGTCCTCCGACGACCCGGTGCGGGTCTACCAGCAGTTCGCCACCCTCGATCTTCTCTCCGATGGCCGCGCCGAACTGCTGGTCGGCCGCGGCTCGTTCATCGAGTCGTTTCCACTGTTCGGGTATTCCCTGAACGACTACGAGGGCCTGTTCGAGGAGAAGCTCGACTTGCTGCTCCAAATCAGGGACCACGAACAGGTCACCTGGTCTGGCCGGTTTCGGGCTCCGCTCGATCGCCAGCGGGTGTATCCACGGTCGGAGGGGAGGCCGCTCCCCATCTGGGTGGGCGTCGGAGGCAGCCCCCAGTCGATCGTGCGGGCCGGAACCAGGGGCCTTCCGGTGGCGCTCGCCATCATCGGGGGGAGCCCGGACCGTTTCGCGGTGCTGGCCGACCTCCATCGCCGCACGCTGGAGCAGTCCGGGTTCGATCCTGCCGGTGCGCCGCTGGCCGTCCACGCCCACGGCTACGTGGCCGAGACAGACGACCAGGCTGCAGAAGAGTTCTTCCCGTCCTACGCAACCGCAATGAGCAACCTCGGCAGGGAGCGGGGATGGCCGCCGATGAGTCGCATCCAGTTCGAGGCGATGCGAGCCCCCGGCGGATCCCTGGTCGTGGGCTCACCGAACACCGTCGCCTCCAAGATCCTTCGCTGGAGGGAGGTCCTCGGGATCCAGCGGTTCATGTTGCACGTCAGCGTGGGCACCCTGCCCCACGAGCGCGTGATGCGCTCGATCGAACTGCTGGGGACGGCGGTGGCGCCGCTGGTGCGCGACGAGGTGCCCGCCCGCTGAGCGGCATGGCGGGGAGCTGTCCCCGGCCGACCTCACTGCGACGAGACCCCCCGACCCGCGCCTGGTGGTCGTCCACCGTCCCGGTCGACGGGTGGCCGCCGCCCACACCGCGACGTTCGTCTGGCCCCGCCCTCGACGCCGGATGCGCCGACCCGGCGTCCGCCGGTGCTCACCCGGCCCGGTGCGGATCTCCGAGTCCGACGGTCACGTTCGCTCTCCCCCCGGGGGCCGCCAGAACACGGCGAGCTGGACGACACCGGCCGCCACACCGGTGAGGCCGACACCCAGGCCGGCCCACCCTGCCGGCATCGCGGCGAACCCGAGCGCATTGTCGAGCGACCACGATCCGGGGCCGAGGGTGGCGAGCGCCAGGGCGGCCACCGCCAGCGTCGCCACGTACTCCCACCCTTCATCGGGTCGGGCGAAGACGAAGAACCCGGCGAAACGATGGATCGACCCGAATGCCACCGTCATGGTGGCCACGAGGCCTGCGGCGGCGAACGGGGTTGCCAGGCCGAATACGAGACCCAGTCCGATGATGATCTCCCCGAGTGCAGAAGCCTGAGCATTCAACCGTGCCTGGTTGAAGCCCTTGGAGGCGAACCACGAAGCCGTCCCGTCGATGCTGCGGGTGTGATTGATCCCGTGGGCGACCATGACCACTCCAAGCCACGACCGGAGCACCAGGAGAGCGAGATCCGGACTGTTCACGTGGGCCTGCCTTTCCGTGCGTCGGTGAGGGAGACGCCGGGCGGTCGGCGATCGACCCCGAACACCGGGGTCCCGACAATGGAAACGGATCGAGTCTCACCACGTCGGCGCCGTCGATTGCGGTCATGTTCGCACACGTTCTCGAGGGCCGCCTGCGCGACGAATTGCTTTGATGATGGCGATGGGAGCCGTGCGAGGAGAAGACGTGGGAGGCCAGCGCCGCGCCCTCGTCCTCATCGCGCTCGCGCAGCTCTCCGCCCTGTCGCTCTGGTTCGCGGCGTCCGCGGTGTCCGACACCCTCCAGGGCGAGTGGGACATCGAGGACGGTCGGGTTTCGTGGCTCACGCTCGCCGTCCAGGCCGGGTTCGTCGTGGGTGCGCTGGGATCGGCGCTGTCCAACCTGCCGGATCGGGTTCCCACGCGGCGGCTCTTCGTGGTCTCGGCGCTGGCGGGGGCACTGGCGAACGCGGGGCTGCTGGCCGTGGGCTCCGGGGGCTTCCCGGTCGCCATCGCCCTTCGGTTCGCGGTCGGTGTCGCCCTCGCCGGCGTCTACCCGAGCGGGATGAAGGCAATCGCCGGCTGGTTCCGTCGCGGGCGCGGTACGGCGCTGGGGATCCTCGTCGGTGCCCTCACCGTCGGAAGCGCCCTGCCCCATCTCATTCGGGGACTGGGCCTCGACTGGCGCGCCGTGCTGGCCGGCGCCTCCGTGCTCGCCGCCGCATCGGCTCTCATGATGGGAGCTGCCGGCGATGGGCCGTTCGAGACCCGGACATCGGCATTCCGGTGGGACCACGTTCGGGGGCTGGCGCGCCACGAGGGGTTCCGGCTGGCCACGCTGGGCTATCTCGGTCACATGTGGGAGCTGTATGCGGCGTGGACCTGGGTCGCCACCTATCTGGTGGCTGCAGGCTCTCCTTCGGCGTCTGTGTGGACGTTCGCGATGATCGCCGTCGGTGGGCCGGGCGCGTGGCTGGCGGGGCGACTGGCCGATGCGCGGGGCCGGACGATCGCAGCCGGAGGGTCGATGGTCGTTTCGGGAGCCATGGCGGCGCTGACGGCCGCCGTGTACGGCGGCCCTCCCTGGTTGGTGGGGTCGGTACTCCTGGTGTGGGGGCTCACCATCGTCTCCGATTCGGCCCAGTTCTCTGCCATGGTGACCGAGGTCGTGGATGACGAGGTCCGGGGCACGGCGCTCACGCTGCAGACGGCGCTCGGATTCTCCTTGACCCTGGTGAGCATCTGGCTGGTGCCGGTCATCGCGGCCGCCGCCGGGTGGCGGTTCGGGTTCGTCGTGCTGGTTGCCGGTCCCGTGGTCGGAACGCTGGCCATGGTGCGGCTGCGCCGTTCCTCCTGGGTCCACGCTCTGGCCGGGGGGCGCGGATAGGGGTTTGGCCCCGTCCGCAGCCGGGTGAATGCCCGTCCGGGGCGGGGCTCGTGACTCCCGGCCCGGCATCTCGGGAACCCGGGCTGCGGCATCGGTCCGGGCTCCTCGGCCGGGACGTCTGGGTGGCGCTCCCGAGCCGAATCCATGCGTCGGTGACCGAAAACGGACCGACGCCGCTCCTTCGTGCACGGATCCGATATATGCGTTGCGGCGCATAGGACCTATGGAAGGGGCGGCAGGGACGTTTGTACGGTGCTTCACAAGCGTCCCTCGTCGTATGGTCCTCGTGACGGTTTGCACAATGTCGAGCGAGCGAGGAGGTTCGTGATGGCAAGACGTCTGAGAATCATCGGCGTCGTCCTTTCCCTGTTCGGGCTGGGTTTCGTGATGGCGGGAGGCGTTGCCTACGCCATGACCCAGGACGGATTCGACTCCCTGCAGGCGTTTTCGGAAGCCCAGGGCGTCGAGTTGTCGTACAACGAAGACGGTCAGCTGGTCGACCGCGGCACCACCGAGGGTGCCGAGGCGATCCTGACCCTTCTGACCGAAGAGTGGGGATATCCGGTTGTCGAGTCTGACCTCGATCCGGCGGACCCGCTGGTGAACACGGCAAGCGAATACATGTTCCAGATGGCGACGATCGGCTACCACGTGCTCCATGGCACCCAGACGGTCACTCTGGCCGAAGACGTCGAGTATGACGGCCAGGTGTTTGCCGCCGGTACCTACGACTTCGAGGTGGACGGTCGCTACTGGACCGACTTCGACCGGCGCCATCCGATCGAGGGAGCGGCACGCGGTCAGGCGTGGTCGGGCACTGCCCACGGGCTGTTCGGCGAGCTGGGCGTGGGGACGGTGACGTACTCCACCCTGCAACTGGCGCTGGCACTGGCAGGGCTGTTCGCCGGAGTCGGGATCACCATGCTCGTCGCAGGGATCGGCCTCTTCTGGGCCGGCAGGGACGAGTTCGGGTTCGACAGGCTGACTGTGCCGGAGTCCTCGCTCAAGGAGCCGGCCACCGTCTGAACACGATGGACACCGGCCGGATCACATGCGATCCGACCCCACAGGCCGAGGCCCCCCGCGTGAGCGGGGGGCCTCTGTCATGGTCGGACCGGCGATGTGGACCCGTCGCCGCTCGTGCGGCCGCAGCGCTCAGGGCGTCGGTGCCTCGCGTCGCGGCTCGCGCAGCGCCGCCTGCGCCGCCGCGAGTCGGGCCACCGGGACCCGGGGCGGTGAGCAGCTGACGTAGTCGAGGCCCAGGCGGCGGCAGAGCGCGATCGACTCCGGATCTCCCCCGTGCTCCCCGCAGATTCCGGCTTCCAGATCTGAGCGCGCCCCGCGGCCCTTCTCGACTGCGATCCTCATGAGCTCACCCACTCCCTTCGCATCGATCGTCGCGAATGGGTTCTTCTCGAGGATGCCCTCTTCGAGGTACTGGACCAGGAACGCCTTCTCTGCATCGTCCCGGCTGATCCCGAACGTCATCTGGGTGAGATCGTTGGTGCCGAACGAGATGAACTGGGCAAACCGGGCGATCTCGTCGGCGGTGAGTGCCGCCCGCGGGATCTCGATCATCGTCCCGAACTGGTAGTCGACGGTGATCCCTTGCTCGCCCATCACCTGTTTCGCCTCCTCCTCCAGGGTGGCGCGCTGACGTGCCAGTTCGTTCACATGCGACGTGAGGGGGATCATGACCTTCGGATGGACGTCCACCCCTTCCCGGGTCACCTCGCACGCCGCTTCGAAGATCGCCCGGACCTGCATGCGGGTCAGGCCGGGCAACATGATCCCAAGCCGGACGCCGCGCAGGCCGAGCATGGGGTTCGCC
>DATCZS010000134.1:0-9818 GCA_036525795.1 Acidimicrobiia bacterium
GTGTCCCTGCAGCCGGGACACGGCACCCTCGACGACCTCATCGCCGACACCGACGACGCGATCTACATGGAGACGAACCGCTCCTGGTCCATCGACCAGCTCCGCTACAACTTCCAGTTCGGCACCGAGATCGGCTGGGAGATCAAGGGGGGCAGACGGGGCCGCATGCTGAAGAACCCGACCTACACCGGCATCACTCCTCGCTTCTGGGGGACCCTCGACATGCTGGGCGGCGAGGACGAGTGGGTGTTCTGGGGGACGCCGAACTGCGGCAAAGGCCAGCCCTTGCAGGTGGGGCGAACCGGCCATCCGGCGGTTCCGGCCCGGTTCGCCTCGGTGCGCATGGGGGTGCGCGGATGACCGTCTCGAGCGAGCTGGCAGATCGGGTGCTCGAACTGGTCCCGGACCGAATGGGGGCGGCGGTCACCGTCAGCCACGAGCGCTCCGGCCTGACGAGATTCGCCAACTCCTCCATCCACCAGAACGTCGCCGAAGAGGGGACCACGGTCACCCTGACCCTCGAGGTGGCGGGTCAGGTGGCGCACGCGACCGGCAAGGTCTCGAGCGCGGACGCACTCGAGCGATTCGCCGCCGACGCGGTGGAGGCGGTCAGGGTCGCCCCCACCAATGAGCAGTGGCCAGGCTTCACGCCCCCTGCCGATGGACCGTCGTCGCCGGAGTTCGAGACGGTCGAGGCGTCGCCCGCCGCCAGGGCCGCCCAGGTGCGGGCGTTTGTCGACGCGGCCCCGGACCTGAGGGCGGCCGGCTACTGCGAGACGCGCGCCGCAGATGTGGTGCACGCCAACACGCTCGGTCACAGGGTGTCGGGGGCCAGTTCGGTGGCGATCATCGACGGCATCCACCAGACCGGAGAGTCGGCGGGGTCCGGCCATGCCGCCGGCGCCGTCATCGGCGACCTCGACGGCGGCTCCGTCGGCGCCCTCGCCGCCGAGAGGGCCAGGATGGGGGTGGGGGCCAAGGACCTGGCGCTGGGAGAGTACGAAGTCGTGCTCGCCCCCGAGGCGGTCGCAACCATCGCCATCATCCTCGGCGCGTACGGGTTCAACGCCAAGGCGGTGGCCGAACGGCAGTCCTTCGTCAAGATCGGCGACCGGCAGTTCGACGAACGGTTCGGGCTGGTGGACGACGCCCATGACCCGCGGGCGGTCGGGCTTCGGTTCGACCAGGAGGGCACCCCCAAGCGCCGGCTGGTGCTGGTCGACGACGGCGTGTCCCGATCGCTGGCGGTCGATCGGAGGCAGGCATCCACGCTCGGGACCGAGTCCACCGGCCATGCGGTGTCCTTCTTCGCCACCTACTTCGGAGCGGTCCCCACCAACCTCTTTGTGACTCCCGGCGACCAGGCGGTCGAGGAGCTGATCGGGGGAGTCGAGAGGGGGCTGTATGTCTCCACGTTCAACTACGTGCGGATCCTCGACCCGCGAAGCACCGTGGGGACCGGGCTCACCAGGAACGGCACGTTCCTGATCGAGAACGGCGAGATCGTTTCGTCGGTGTCGAATCTGCGGTTCACGCAGTCCTTTGCCGGCGCCGTCGCCCCGGGCAGAGTTCTCGGCGTGGGGTCGGACGCCCGGCTCGCCGATTCCGAGTTCGGGCCCGGCCTGGTCCACGCTCCGTCGATGCGCCTTGCCGGCTGGAGGTTCACAGGCGGCGCCGCCGGCTGACCGGAGCCCGGGCGGACGATCGGGTGACTGCCGGCCCGCCCGAGCGCAGGCGGAGCGGGCGAATCCGGGACCGGTGGATACCCTGGGCGGATGACAGAGCGGCCGCCCGTGATCATGTCCGCCATCCCCCAGGAGCTGGCTGCGCTGCGCGCCGAGCTGGCCGGGCGAGTCGACCACCCGGTCGGGAGCCGGATCGCCACAACGGGACTCCTCGCCGGTCGTCCGGTGGTCTTGGGGGAGGCGGGGATCGGGAAGGTGAACGCGGCGGTGGTCACCACCAGGCTGGTCGACCGGTTCGATCCCGCCGTGATCCTCTTCACCGGGGTGGCGGGCGGCGTCGACCCCGACCTGGGCGTCGGAGACGTGGTCATCGGCGAGAGGACGATCCATCACGACGCCGGGGTGATCGAGGGAGAGGCCCTCCAGGTGTACCAGGCGGGACACACCCCGTTCTTCAACCCGACGGATCGACTGGGGTTCCGCCCGAGCGACGCCCTCCTCGCATGCGCGCTCGAGGCCGCCTCCGGCCTCGCCCTCGATCCGGTGATCGATCCTGCGAGGGCGCCGCGCGTCGTGGCCGGCACCATCCTGACCGGCGATCAGTTCGTCAATTGCGAGGCAACGCGGGATCGACTGCACCGAGAGCTCGGTGGACACGCCGTCGAGATGGAGGGGGCGGCTGTGGCGCAGGCGGCGCGCGCACTGGGAGCGGACTGCCTGGTGGTGCGCTCACTGTCGGATCTGGCGGGAGCCGGGTCCGACATCGACTTCGTCCGCTTCCTCGACGCCGTTGCGCGGAACTCGGCCCGCGTGGTCGCCGCCATCGTCCGCAATCTTCCCTGAGCCCTGGGGCGCACCACGCCGCGGACGTGCCTGCCGCACACCGGGCGGCCCCGGCAGGCGGCTAGACCTGTTCGAACCGGCAGGTGAAGTGGCGCAGCCACGGCGCCTGCTCGGTGATCCGGAGCCCGCGCAGCTGCGAGGCGTGCTCGGCGACGGCGATCGCCACCTCCCCGACATAGTCGATGTGCGACTGGGTGTAGGTGCGCCGGGGTACGGCGAGACGCACCAGCTCCATCGTGGCGGGGATCTCCGTCCCGTCCGGCTGCGGCTTGCCGAACATGACCGAGCCGATCTCCACCCCCCGGACCCCTCCCTCCAGATAGAGCGCGCAGGCCAGGGCCTGCGCCGGATACCGGGAGGCGGGGATGTGGGGGAGCAGCGCGCCGGCGTCGAGGTAGACGGCGTGTCCGCCCGCCGGCCTGACGATGGGGATTCCGGCGCGGGAGATCTTTTCGGCCAGATACTCGGTCGAGCGGATCCGGTAGCGCAGGTACTCGGGTTCGAGTGCCTCCTGCAGCCCGCGGGCGACGGCTTCGAGGTCGTAGCCGGCGAGGCCGCCGTACGTGGGGAAGCCCTCGGTGAGAATGAGCAGGTTCCGGCACGCCTGGGCGAGGTCCGGGTCGTTCATCGCCAGGAAGCCGCCGATGTTGGACATGCCGTCCTTCTTGGCCGACATCGTGCAGCCGTCGACCAGCGAGAACATCTCGGCGGCGATCTCCCGCGGCGTCTTGTCCTCGTATCCGGGTTCGCGCAGCTTGATGAACCAGGCGTTCTCGGCGAAGCGACAGGCATCGAGAAACAGAGGGATCTCGTACCGGTCGCACACCTCCCGCACCGCCCGCAGGTTGGCGAGCGACACCGGCTGGCCGCCTCCGGAGTTGTTGGTGACCGTCACCATCACCAGGGGGATACGCTCCCGCCCCACTTCTTCGATCGTGGCCTCGAGGGCGTCCACATCCATGTTCCCCTTGAAGGGGTGTTCGGTGGCGGGAACCCGCCCCTCGGGGATCACCAGGTCTCGTGCCTCCGCCCCCTGGAACTCGACATTGGCCCTGGTCGTGTCGAAGTGGGTGTTGTTGGGGACGACGTCGCCCTTTTTCACGGCGGTCGCGAACAGGATCCGCTCGGCTGCCCGGCCCTGATGGGTGGGGATCACCTCGAACAGGCCGGTGATCGACCGTACCGAGTCCCTGAACCGGAAGTACGACCGGCTTCCGGCGTACGACTCGTCGCCCTGCATCATCCCCGCCCACTGGGCGGTGGACATGGCGCCGGTCCCGGAGTCGGTGAGAAGGTCGATGATCACCTCCTCGGCGTGAAGCCCGAACAGGTTCCATCCGGCGCCCTCCAGGGCGGCCGCCCGCTCATCGGCGTCGGGGAAATCGATCGGCTCGACGGTGTGGATGCGGAATGGCTCGATGATGGTGCGGTACGGCACGGGTGCTCCCTGGTCGAATGTGGGGTTGAGTCTGGCGTATGGGCCGGGTCGGGGAGGTCAAAACGTCCCGGGACGGCGTTCCCCGGTTTGAGCCGGAACCTTGCCCCGAAGGTTCACACGCCGACGAAGCGGGCGACCCATTCGTCCCGGGGCCGCGAACGGATGTCGGGGAGCGAACCGATCTGGACGACGCGCCCGTCGCGCATGATCGCCACCCGGTCGGCCACGCCTTCCGCCTCGGCGTGATCGTGGGTGACGTAGACCGAAGCCGTCCTCGCCTGTTTCAGGACCCCTCGAACCTCGGACACCAGCCGCTCTCGCAGCAGGCGGTCGAGCGCCCCCAACGGCTCGTCCAGCATCACCAGGCGGGGTCTGGGGGCCAGAGTCCGGGCGAGGGCGACCCGCTGCGCCTCCCCGCCGGAGAGACCATCGATGTCCCGCTCGCCGAAGTGGGCCAGGTCGACCCAGTCGAGCACTTCCGCCACGCGGGCCTCCGTCGCCTCGCTCGACCACCGGGCCATCCGCAGCCCGAAGGCGACGTTCGCCTTCACGTCGCGATGGGGAAACAGGGCGAGGTCCTGGAACATGAGGCCGAACGCCCGTTGATGCACCGGGACCTCGGTCAGGTCCTGGCCGTTCCAGCGAACGACGCCTGCATCGGGTGTCTCGAGGCCGGCGATCACCCGAAGCAGGGTCGACTTCCCGCACCCGGACGGCCCCAGGATGGCGACGATCTCGTCATCGGCCACGTCGAGAGAGAGTTCGTCGAGCGCCACCGTGGCTCCGAACCTCTTGCTCACCTCCTGAACGTCCAGCATCAGAACTTCCCGATCTCTCCACCGCGTGCCCGATCGATCCCGAGCACCAGCGCGGTGGTGATCACCATCATGATCACGGCGAGTGCCATCGCACCGGAGAACGTCACCGCCCCCGGCCTCCCCAGCAGACGGAAGATCAGGGTGGGGATGGTGACGGTGTTCGGCCGGGCGATGAACGCGGTTGCGCCGAACTCTCCGAGCGAGATCGCAGCCGCAAACCCCGCGCCCACCGCCACCGCCCTGGCCACGATCGGCAGATCGACCTCCTTCCACACCCGCGCCGGCGATGCGCCGAGGACGGCGGCCGCTTCGCGAAGGCGATGCCGGATGCTCCGCAGGATCGGGACGGTGGTCCGAATGACGAAGGGGATCGCCACCATGGCATGCGCCAGAGGCACGATGAGCACCGAGGTCCGGAGGTCCACCGGGCGGTCGAGCGCCACCAGGAACCCGAAGCCGATGGTGACGGCCGATGTGCCGAGTGGAAGCATCAGAACCACGTCGAACCAGCGAGATACGGCGCCCTTCCCTCCGGCGATGACGGTGGCGGCCATCACGCCGACCACCGTCGCGATGACCGCTGTCGTCACGGCGAAGAGGAGCGAGTTCCCGATCGCCTCGAGGGGGCGAATCGCCAGACGGCCCGGATCTGTCAGGAACCGCCATCCTGCTCCGCCGCCGGCGAGGCTCCTCGCGACGAGGACTGCGAGCGGCGTGAACAGCAGACCCAGCGTGACGCCGATCACCGCGGGCACCCCCAGCCTGGCGGCGCCCGTGACCGGACGAAGGACCCGGGACTCCTCGACGAGGCGGAACCGGCGTGCGTGTCGCTCCTGGAAGCGGCTGTAGGCGGTCATGATGACTGCGACGCCCACCAGCTGGAGCAAGCCGAGCGCTCCGGCAACCGGGAGGTCGAGGAAGGTCACCGCCTGTTGGTAGATCTCGACCTCGATCGTTCGTCGTGCCAGCCCGCCGACGATCAGGACGACGCCGAACGACGTGAACGTGAACAGGAAGACGATCGACGAGGCGGCGGCCACCGCAGGTGCCAGCAGCGGAGCGGTCACCTCCACGAAGGCGCGAAGCCGCGTCGCTCCCAGAGTGCGCGCCGCCGCCGTCAGCGAGGGGTCGATCCTCGACCACACCCCGCCGACCGTTCTCACCACCACCGCCACGTTGTAGAAGACGTGGGCGGCGAGGATCGCCCACACCGAACCGGTGAACCCGAGCGCCACGAACGCCGAGCCGACCACCACGGTGGGCAGGACGAAGGGAACCGCGATCGCCGCCTTGAGCAGTTCGCGGCCCCGGAACCGATAGCGGGCGATCACCGCCGTGAGCGGCAGCGCCGCCAGCATCGTGAGCACGGTCGACGCCACCGCCTGCCACACCGTGAACCAGATCGATGCGCGGATGCGTGGGTCGCCGAGGGCCTCGGCAAAGGCGTTCCCCTCCGACAGCGACATGGTGAGGATGCTGATCACCGGGTAGGCGAACAGGTAGCCGAAGAACACCAGCGGGACCACGACCAGGATCGGCCGGGTCCACCGTGTCGAGAGGATCGAAGGCGCGACCGTCACGGCGTCACGGCAGCACGATCTCGGTCCACTCCCTGATCCAGCGTTCCCGGTTGGCGTCGATATCTGCCGGATCGAGGGAGTGGGGGGAGTCGGGGATGACGGTGTGCTCGACGAATTCCCGGGGGAGCTCCACGTTCTCGTTGGCCGGGAACACGAACCACGTCAGCGGGATCTGTGCCTGAAAGCCGGGCGACAGCATGAAGTCGATGAGCTCGCCTGCCGCCTGCGGATACTCGGTTCCTGCCAGGACCCCGGCGAACTCGATCTGCCGGTAGCAGGACTCGTCCATCACTCCGGTGGGCGCCTGATCGAGCGGCTCCTCGGAGAAGATCACCTCGGCGGGGGGCGAAGAGGCGTAGGAGACGACCAGTGGGCGTTCCCCTCCCCACCACGTCGCCTCTCCGTAGTAGGCGGTATCCCAGTCGGACACGACCTTCACTCCGTTGTCGACGAGATCTCGCCAGTACCCCTTCCAGCCGTCCTCGCCGAACGTGGCGATGGTGGCGAGGAGAAAAGCCAGGCCGGGAGACGACGTGGCCGGGTTCTCCACGACGAGCTGGCCGGCGAACCGGGGCAGTGCCAGCTGCTCCAGAGCGACGGGTGGGGAGCTGGCTGTGAACACCGCCCGGTCGTAGTTGATGCAGACATCGCCGAAGTCGATCGGCGTCACGGCCGGGTCCCGTTCGAGTTCGTCCGGCACTTCGCTCAGCATGGGAGAGCGGTGGCCGACGAAGATGCCTGCGTCGAGTGCACGTGACAGGAACGTGTCGTCGACCCCGAAGAGGACGTCGGCCAGCGGATTGTCCTTGGTGAGGATCGCCTGGTTGACCATCGAGCCGGCGTCTCCTGCCGGAAGCAGCTCCACTTCGATGCCCGTTGCATCGGTGAATGCCGCGAACGTCTCCTCTGTGACGCCGGCGGCGAACGAGTCGTGGGAGATGATCGTCAGGGTTGCGGGTACGGTCGCCGCCGTCGTGTCGGCGGCCGGCGTCCTGGATTCCCCGGTCGTGGCGGTGTCGGCTGGGCGGCCGGCGCATGCGGCCAGCGTCATCCCGACGGCCACGAGCAGCAAGCGCGTCCGCTTGGGCATGTCGCTCCTTCCGTCGTGCGTCGGGAGCGTGTGGGGATCGGCTGAGTCTTCCCTTCGCCGGCATTACCCGGATCAGGTTCGACGGTCGGAGTCGATTTCAGACTCCCTCTCAGCCCGGTCTCACCGAGCTCCCGTGGTGTGGTCAGTGTATCGGGCTTCCGCTCGTGCGGTTGGCGGGACCGGGCGGTGCGGCGACGGAGCATCGAACCGGCGGGGGGATCGGCCCCCGCTGCCGGTCAGTCGGGGTCCGGTGCGGCGTCGGCTCCATCATCTTGCCGGGGCTCGGCGAGGGGCGGTCGCCTGTGGACCGCGCGATCGCGTTCCAGCAGACCCGCCATCACCATTCGCGCCGCAGTCGGATCAGAACTTCTCGCGTGGGGGGACGATCGGGCGTTCGCTCAGCCAGGCGGGGCGAAGCCGAGCACGGTGTTGTGGCCACCGAAGCCGAAGGAGTTGGACAACACCGCCTTCGGTTCCCACCGGCGGGGCCCGACGACGATGTCGGTCAGAGGGATGTCGGCGTCCTGCTCGGACAGCCCCACGTTGGGCGGGAGCTCTGCGCGGTCGATCGCCATCACGGACGCCACCGCCTCGATGGCCCCGCTTGCGCCGAGGGCGTGGCCGGTGGTGCCTTTGATCGACGACACCGCCGGCTGGCGGTCCCCGAACACCCGGGCCACGACCTGGCCTTCGGTTCGATCGTTGAGGTCGGTCCCGGTCCCGTGGGCGTTGATGTAGCCGATTTCCGACGGGTCGAGACCGGCGTCTACCAGAGCCAGTCGTACTGCCCGCTCGGCGCCATCGCCGGCCGGGTGGGGGGCGGTGATGTGGTGGGCATCCGCCGTCGATGCCGCTCCCACCAACTCGGCCAGGATGGTGGCGCCCCGGGCGAGAGCCATCTCCCGTTCCTCCAGGATCAGGATTCCGGCACCTTCGCCCAGCACGAACCCGTCCCGCCCGGCGTCGAAGGGGCGGGCGGTGAGCGAAGGTGACAGCGCTTTGGCCGTGCGGAACCCGGCGATGGTCGGCTCGCGTACTGCGCCCTCGGTTCCACCCGCCACCGCGGCGTCTGCGTAGCCCCATTCGATGTGACGCATGGCGTCGGAGATCGCCTGGGCGCCTGCGGCGCATGCCACCACCGGCGTCGTTGCCTGGCCCCCGAAACCGTAGTGAATCGAGATCGTGGCGGCGGCGGCGTTGCACATCATCATCGGGATGAGGAGCGGAGACACGCGCCCTTCTTCGGAGTAGGCACCCTCGATCAGGTTCTCCAGGGACGCGAGACCGCCGATGCCGGTGGCGACCGAGACGGCGACCCGATTCGGGTCGAGGTGGGTCAATCCCCCGGCGTGATCGATGGCCTCCATCGCCGCCACCAATGCGTACTGGGTGAAGAGGTCCATGCGCCGGTGGTCCCGCTTCGGGATCCAGGTCTCGGGATCCCAGCCGTCCACGATGTGTGGTCCGGGTCGCACGGTTCCCGCCAGGCCCTTCCAGAAGGAATCGGCGCCGATCCCCGACGCTGCGACCACGCCGATCCCGGTCACGACAACCCGTCTCCGTTCCATGGGGGCCATTCTGGCTCACGGAGGGGCGAAGGTGGCAAACGGGCAGGTCGAGAGGGGTCGGGAGGTCTCGCCTGCACGGGAGAGGCGAGCGGTTCGAAGTCTCACCTTCCGTTCGCCGAGAAGTGCCGGGGGATGGCCGGTGTCTCGCCGCCTCTCGAGGCCTCCCCGGCAGTGCAGGCCACCACGGACGCGGCGAGCACGAGTGCGCCGAGGCCTCTCCGATTCATGCCCCTCCTGCGCCAGGAGCGGCGGTGGGAGGTGGTCAGCCACTCACGTGGTCGACCCACGTTCTCACCTGGCGTTCTAGCTTGCGCATCCCGCCCAGCCATCTCTCGTAGTTGTTCGCCTTGTTCTGGAAGTAGCGCTCCACTTCGGGGTGGGGAAGCACCAGGAAGCGCTCGTGCCGGATCGCCTCCACCACGTCGTCTGCGACCTTCTCCGGTTCGATCGCCTCAGGGCGGAGCAGCCGATTGAGCGCTCCTTCGCCTTCGAGCATGGCCGTGTTCACCCCTTGCGGGCAGATGACTGAGACCCTGACACCGGCGTCACCGTGGGTGATGGCGATCCACTCCGCCAGTGCGACGGCAGCGTGCTTGGTGACGGCGTACGGGGCGGAGCCGAGGCTGGTCAACAGCCCGGCCGCCGATGCGGTCACCACCAGATATCCCTCACCCCGGGCGGTCCACTCGGGGATGAGATGGCGGGCGGCGTAGAGGTGGGACATGAAGTTCACGCCGAACATCCGCTCCCATTCCGGGTCGGGCAGGTCGACGCCGCCTTCGGTGGCGATCCCGGC
>DATCZS010000135.1:0-60616 GCA_036525795.1 Acidimicrobiia bacterium
CGTACTCGACGCCGAGCCGGGCGTAGAGCTGCGCCA
Source organism: Acidimicrobiia bacterium (assembly GCA_036525795.1). Taxonomy (GTDB): domain Bacteria; phylum Actinomycetota; class Acidimicrobiia; order Spongiisociales; family ZC4RG35; genus DATCZS01. The sequence continues at coordinate 37 of DATCZS010000135.1, forward strand.
CGACCTCGTGGTGGCGGGAGGCGTGCTCTCGGATGTCCATCGTGGCGAGGTGGAACCCGAAGACGGCGACGCTCCGGATGAGTCGCATCAGCACGCCGTCTGCGATCAGCGATCCGGCGTTTTCCTGCAGCGAGTTTCGCATGATCTCGAGTTCGTCGACCAGCTGTGCCGGGCTCTCGTAGTCCTTGCCGGGGACGTGTCTGGCGTCCTCCGCGATGCGCTTGCGCGTGTTGATGAGCCGTTGGTGGACGAAGGCGCACTTGAGGCGGTAGGGCTCGTCCTGGTTGAGGGTGTGGAACCTCTGCCACACCTCGGAAAGCGCGTGCCGGTCCTCTTCGAGGCTGCGCTCCAGGTCCATCGTGATTGCCTGGATGCGGGTGGAGGTCGAGATCTCCTCGGCGACGGCTTCGACCTGTTCGATGAGGTTGCGGAGACCGTGCTCGTGCTGCATCTCGAGCACCTGCATGGTGACGCCCGGGCTCACGGCCGGATTGCCGTCGCGATCACCGCCGACCCAGGTCCCGAAGCGGATCGGCGACGCGCCGCTCCGGAATGGCACCCCCAGGCGTTCGAGCCCGATCGCGACGTCCTCGGCCAGGTCGGGGATGACATCGGTGAAGAGCTGGTCGATGTAGAAGACGGCCGAGCGCGCCTCGTCGATCGGCTGCGGTCGCTGAGCCCTGAGCTCGTCGGTCTGCCAGATCTGGTCGATGATCTCCGCCGCCCGCCGGTCGATCCGGCGCCGGTCTGCAGCGGTCGTCCGGCCCTCCGCCCGCTCGGCCAGCAGATCGGCGATTCGGCCCAGCTTCGTGAGCAGGGTCCGGCGCGTCGCCTCGGTCGGATGGGCGGTGAACACAGGACGCAGCTCCAACCGGGACAGGATCCGGTCGACCAGCGCCGGGTCGAGGCCGGCGCCCAGGACCCGTTCGACGGTGGCAGAGAAGGTGTTGTCCTCGTCGAGGGAGGCCAGATCGCCGATGCGGTGGGTCTGTTCGGCCACGTTGGCCAGGTAGAAGTAGGCGGAGAACGCCCGCACCAGGCTGATCGTCTGGTCGAGGTCGAGTCCTTCGAGCACCGCTTCGAGCGCCTGGTCGGTCTCCCGGTCTCCCCCGGTGCGCACCGCTTTGGTGAGGGACCGGACCTGTTCGACGAGTTGGAGGAGGCCGGGGCCATGCTGGCGGGTGAGCGCGTCGCCGAGCTGTGTGCCGAGGCGCCTGATGTCGGCGCGGAGTCGCTCGTCCCGGAGGTCGGGCGTCATGGGTTCCATGCCGTTCGAGGCTACTCCGGGTGACCCTGCTCGCCTTCGGCTGCGATCCGATCGGCGCGGCCTGGTACCTCCACGGTCGGGGGTCAGGCGAGCTCGACGAGCTGGATGTGATTGCCGTCCGGGTCCGAGAAGGTGGTGAACCGCTTGTACCCGGTGTCGGTCACGTTCGCGTCCAGCGATTCGATTCCCGACGCTGCCAGCGTGGCGATGGCTCCGTCGAGATCGTCCACCCGGAACCCGACGACGGCGTTCACCGCTGCGTGCCCGCCCGGGCCCTGGTGAAGGGCGAAGACCGTCTCGCCTGCGAGTGCCATCGATTGCCACGCGCCGTACCGCGGCCCCGGTTCGATCCCGAGCCGGTCCCGGTACCAGGCGACTGCGCGATCGAGGTCGCCGACCCAGAGGAACACCGTATCGATGTGACTGACCTGCATCGGCCGAAACCTACCCGTGGCGTCGGCGGCCTCGCGGGTGTCGGCTTCGGCGCGGGCGGTGTGCGGCTGTGTTCTACTTCGTGGCATGCGAAGGGTGTCCGACCGGGAGCGAAGGGCGAGACTGGGGCGGCGCCACATGCTCGCCCACCCCGCCGGCACGGTGGAGGAGGCGGCGGATGCCCTTGTGGGGCTGCATGCGAGCGATCCGGTGACCGTGTATCTGGCCGCGCGGGCGCGAGTGGCGGGCTTGACGAGAGAACGCCTCCAGACCGCCCTCTACGAACACCGGACGCTGGTTCGAATGCTCGGGATGAGACGCACGCTGTTCGTGGTGTCCCCGGATGTCGCGGCGATCGTCGACGCGGCCTGCACCCGGGCACTGGGGCCACCGGAGCGAAGGCGATTGGTGCGGGTGTTGGAGGAGCAGTCCATCACCGACGACGGCGAGGCATGGATCGAGCGCGTGTCCGGGGCGGTGCTCGCAGCCCTCCACGAGAGAGGCGAGGCCAGTGCCGCCGAGCTCACTGCGGATGTGCCCGAGATGGGGCTGAAGATCGTCTTCGGGGAGGGAAGGGAGTGGGGCGGCGAATTCGGCGTGTCCACTCGCATCCTCTTTCTCCTCGCGGCCGAAGGGCACATCGTGCGAGGGCGTCCGCGGGGGACGTGGGTGTCGAGCCTGTACCGATGGGCGCCGACCGACAGCTGGCTCGGACGGGAGCTCGCATCGGTCGAGACCTCCGTCGCGCGGGCCGAACTCGTCCGGAGATGGCTGGCGGCGTTCGGTCCGGGCACCTTCACCGATCTCAAGTGGTGGACGGGATGGACCGTCGGCGCCACCCGCCAGGCGCTCGAGGACAGCCACGCCGTCGAGGTGGAGCTCGACGAGGGGAGGGGCTACCTGCGTGCCGACGACCTCGAGCCCGTCACGGAGCCGGACCCCTGGGTGGCGCTCCTTCCTTCGCTCGACCCGACGTCGATGGGCTGGAAGCAGCGCGACTGGTACTTCGGCGAGCACGCCGCCTCGCTCTTCGACCGCAACGGCAATGCCGGTCCGACGGTCTGGTGCGACGGGAGGGTGGTGGGAGGTTGGGCCCAGCACTCTGGCGGAGACGTGGTGTTCGAACTTCTCGAAGACATCGGTGCCGAGAACGGCGAGGCCGTCGCCGCCGAGGCCGCCCGCCTCGCCGCATGGTTCGGGGACGACGTCATCACCCCCCGGTTCCGCACGCCCGTGGAGAGGCGCCTGGCCACCTAGGTTCGGGCACCCGGACCGGTTCGGACGGCCCCCCCGGGGCCGGTGTCCTTCGCTGTCCCACCGCCCCCTACACTTCCCTCTCCATGTTCGAAACCCTCACGGATCGATTCGACGGGGTCTTCGCGCGGCTGAGGAGCAAGGGAAAGCTGAGTGAGGCAGACGTCGATGCTGCCTTGCGCGAGGTCAGGCTGGCCCTGCTCGAGGCAGACGTCAACGTGGCGGTCGTGCGGAGCCTGCTCGCCCGTATCAAGGAACGGGCGACGGGGGTCGACGTCAGAGGTTCGCTCACGCCCGGCCAGCAAGTGGTCAAGATCGTCCACGAGGAGCTCATCGCCACCCTGGGTGGTGTCGTCGCCGGCCTCAACAAGGGTCCGTCGCCGTTGACGATCCTGATGGTGGGGCTGCAGGGCTCGGGCAAGACGACGTCGGCCGGCAAGCTCGCCAGGCATCTGCAGAAACAGGGGCGCCGCCCGATGCTGGTGGCCGCCGACCTGCAGCGCCCCGCTGCCATCGATCAGCTCGAGCGGCTCGGAGAGCGGATCGGAGTGACCGTGTACTCCGATCGCAAGGCCAAGCCGCGCCGCCTGGTGCGGGCTGCGATGAAAGAGGCCGTTCGCCTCGGGCACGACACCGTGATCATCGACACGGCCGGCCGTCTGCAGATCGACGAGGTCCTGATGGCCGAGCTGGCCGATGTCGAGAAGGAAGCCGGCCCGCACGAGGTATTGCTGGTGGTCGACGCCATGACCGGCCAGGACGCGGTGAACGTCGCCAAGGGGTTCTCCGAGCGGACCGGCGTGACGGGCGTCGTGCTGTCGAAGCTCGACGGCGACGCCCGCGGCGGAGCGGCCATCTCGGTCCGCGAGGTCACCAACGTGCCGATCAAGTTCGCCGGCCTGGGGGAAGGGCTGGAGGACTTCGAACCGTTCCACCCGGATCGGATGGCGGGTCGCATCCTGGGAATGGGCGATGTGCTGACCCTGATCGAGAAAGCGGAGACGACGATCGACGAGGAGTCCGCCGAGAACGCGGTCCGCAAGATGCAGAAGGGCCAGTTCACGCTCGACGATTTCCTCGAACAGTTCCAGATGGTCAAGCGGATGGGGCCTCTCAAGGACATCCTTGCTATGATGCCGGGCGCCGGTTCGGCCCTCCGTGACGTCAACATCGACGATCGCGATCTGGCCCGGGTGGAAGCGATCATCCGTTCGATGACCCCGGAGGAGCGGTACAAACCCAAGATCATCGGTGGCAGCCGGCGGCGCAGGATCGCGGCCGGATCGGGTACCACGCCCCAGGACGTGAACCGGCTGCTCAAGCAGTTCGCCGATGCACAGAGAATGATGAAACAATTGGTCGGTGGGCGAGGGATTCCGGGACTTCCGGGTCTCGCCGCCGGTGGCAGAAGAGGCAAGAGGTGACGAGATGGCCGTGAAGATGCGCCTGGCCCGGATGGGAAAGAAGCGATCCGCCTACTACCGCGTGGTCGTGGTCGATGGGCGCGCTCCCCGCGACGGTGCCTACATCGAACAGGTCGGGCGCTACGACCCGAACCAGGACCCCTCTCTGATCGAGATCGACAACGAGAAGGCGGTCGAGTGGCTCCGCAAAGGGGCGCAACCGACGGAGTCGGTCGGCAAGCTGCTGGAGATCTCCGGTGCGTTGAGCCAGTTCAAGGTGAAGTCCGGCAAGATCCATACCGTTGCCGCCAAGCCGGCAGCCGCTCCTGCGGCTCCTGCGGCTGCTGCGGAGCCGACAGAGGCCTCCGCTGCCGCCGAGCCTGAGCCGGTGGCCGTGGACCAGGATGCCGCCGACACGACCGAGGAAGAATGATGGCCGCCAGCAAAGGCGAGATCGTCGAGAACGTCGTCGGCTACATCGTCCGTCAGATCGTCGAGCATCCCGACAGCGTCGAGGTGACGCTGGTGGAGCAGGGCCCTGACGAGGTCGTCGCCGAAGTCCGTACCGCCAAGGGCGACATGGGTCGCGTCATCGGGCGACGCGGTCGCGTGGCCCGTGCGATACGCACGGTTGCCCAGGCGGCGGCTGACGAAGAGGGGCTCACCGCTGGCGTCGAATTCGTCGACTGATCGGGTCCTGGTCGGGCGTGTCGGGCGGGCCCACGGTCTGCGCGGGTTCGTCTCCGTGCGTTCCGAGTCCGACAACCCCGAACGTTTCAAGACCGGCTCTGCGGTCATCTCCGACGACGGGGTCACGCTGACCGTCGAGGCGGTATCGCAGTCGGATGCCGGGATGCTGCTCGTGCGCTTCGACGGGGTTTCCGATCGTGCCGCCGCCGAGGCGCTTCGGGGGACGAACCTCTGGATCGAGGAGCGCAGTCGCCGGCCACTCGAGCCAGGCGAATACTGGCCCGAGGACCTCGCCGGCTGTTCGGTCGTGTCCACCGACGGGACCTCGCTCGGAACCGTGCGGAGCCTGGTCGAAGGCGCGGCTCAGGACCGCCTGGTGATCTCCAACGCTCGGGGGGTGTTCGAGGTGCCCTTCGTGGCCGCACTGGTACGCGAGGTCGATCTGGCCTCGAGGACGATCGTCGTCGAGGCCATCGAGGGCCTCATCGACGGGCCGTGAAGACCAGATTCAGCCCGCTCACGTCGATGGTGATCGGGCCTTCCGGTCCGTCTGTGAAGAGGATCGTGAACGCGCCCCACGTGTCGTAGCGCCCCGAGACCCGGGCGGTCGCCTCCACGCTGTCGGAGCCGCCGGTGAGGGTTGCGACGATCTCCTCGCCGGCGACGAGGGCGTACCCGCTGATCGAGAAGGGGTACGAGACGTCCCCCAGCAGCGGCTCGACCACGATCAGGTCGCCGGATCGGACGGGCGACGCCGTGGTCGGAGCGCCGCCGCGTCGCACGTCGACCACGGTGCGGCCGGGACCCGAGACGTTGGCCACCCTCGTCACGACCGCGTCGGCGAGATGGATGTCGATGAAGATCGACCCGGACGGGGTGGAGACCGCGAACACGGTGTCGACCATCGGGGTGTCGACCCGCTGTTCCTGAAAGCGTGAACCGCTCACAGTGGCGTCGAGGTTGAGTCGCAGCACGCCGCTGTCGCGGATCAGCAGTGTCGCCACCGTGGGCGGATCGACCGCCGGGGCTCCCTCGGCTGTCTGGTAGCCGATGACGATCTGCTCGCACCCGCCGTAGTCGCGCCAGGTGACGCCGCCGACGGCGGTCACGTCCCCGCCTGCCGACCTCAGGACCCCGGCGGACCCGTTCTCGACGAATGGAGCGTCCCCGGCCAGGCATGGCGGCAGGTCGGCGGGGGTTGTGGTCGTGGATTCGTCCGGGAAGGCCGTGCTCGCCGTCGAGGTCGTGGAGGTGGTGGGGGCGGATGCGGTGGTGGGTGGAAGCCGGTCGGAGGTGCACGCCGCAGCGACGAGCACGATGGCGAAACCCACCATGGCGCCGGAGGGCGACCTGCGCAGTCCGGGGGGTGGCGGACAACGGCGGAGTCGCATCCACCCGATCCGCCGACCGGGGGCGGGCCCGCGATCAGACGCCGGCCCGGGGGTGTGAGCCAGCGGGTCCGCCATGGCGTCAGGCTACCCGGCATCGAGGGCGCGCCACGCTACGGTCGCCTCGACACCGGTGTGAGGATGATCGATGGGTCGGCTGGTTGACCGTGTCGTCGATCTCGGTGACCTCGAACGCACCCTGCGAAGGATCGTCGTCGGGGCACGGGTGGTGGCGGCCGCGTGGATGTTGGCGCTCGCGGTGATCGGCGCCGTCCTTCGCCCCGAGTCGTCGGGTCGATCCGGGCTGGTGGTGGCGGTCCTGGTGGCGGTGGCCGCCTGGGCCCTCGGGTCGGTGCTCGTCTTCGCCAGGGCGGCGGACGTCGTGACCTCGCGTGCGGCGCTGATCGCAGACGGGGTCGCCGGGGTGGTGGCATTGATGGCACCGACCTGGGCGGGCGCAGGGGCGGAGGCGAGCTTCACCGGTGGCTTGCCGTTGATCGTGGTCGCTATCGCATCCGTTCGGTCGAGGCCGTCCGCGTGGCTGATGGCGGGGGTCATGGTCGTGACCACCGCCATCCGGGCGGCCGGCACGGACATCGGGGGAGGGCTGGTCGACTCGATCTCCCAGGTCATTCTCTACGGTGCCGGGGCACTGATCTTCACATGGGTGATGGCCGTCCTGCGTCGCTCTGACGGGTCGCGGGCCGCGGCGGAGCGTGCGGCGGCAGAGGCGGAGACGGCCAGGGCGAGAGAGGCCGAACGAGCCCAGATCTCACGCCATCTGCATGACTCGGTGCTCCAGACGCTCGCCTTGATCCAGCGTTCGGCCGAGTCTCCGGCGGAGGTGACGATGCTGGCGCGCCGCCAGGAGCGAGAGCTGCGGGACTGGATGTTCGGGGAGCGCCGGCGGAGCGGTCACCTGGTCGAGGCCGTGGTGGAGATGGCGGCCGAGATCGAGGCTCGCCAGGCGGTGGTCATCGATGTGGTGACGGTGGGCGACCGCGAGTTGGACGACCGTCTCGCCGAGCTGGTGGCGGCCGGTCGGGAGGCGGTGCTCAATGCGGCACTCCATTCGGGTGCGGAGCAGATCTCGGTGTACCTCGAGGTCGGCTCCGAACGGGTCTCGATGTTCGTTCGCGATCGGGGACGCGGCTTCTCTCCCGACGCGGTCGGTGCGGATCGCAGGGGGATCGCCCAGTCCATCGAGGCGAGAATGCGAGACCTCGGCGGTGCGGCGACCGTCAGGAGCGAGGCGGGGACGGGGACCGAATGGAGGCTGGAGATGCCGGCATGACCCAACGGCTGCGGGTGTTCATCGTCGACGACCACGATCTGTTCCGGGCCGGAGTCCGGGCGCAGCTGCCTGCTGACATCGAGGTCGTCGGGGAGGCCTCGGATACGGCGGCGGCCATCGAATTGATCTGCGAGCGCATCCCGGATGTGGTCCTGCTCGACGTTCATCTGCCGGGCGGCGGAGGTCGCGCCGTGGTGACAGCCGTGAAGAAGACATGCCCCGAGGTGACCTTCCTTGCGCTGTCAGCCTCCGACGCCGCCCCTGACGTCGTCTCGGTGGTCCGGTCCGGAGCGCGCGGGTATGTCACCAAGGCGATATCGGCCGAGGATCTGGCGACCGCGATCCGGCGGGTGGCCGGCGGCGACGTGGTGTTCTCTCCTCGGCTGGCCGGATTCGTCCTCGATGCCTTCTCGTCGATTCCCGTCGGCGACGTCGACCCCGAGCTCGACCAGCTCACCGAGCGGGAGAGGGAGGTGCTTCAGCTGATCGCTCGCGGCTACACCTATCGAGAGGCGGGCGAGGAGCTCTTCATCTCGGTGAAAACCATCGAGAGTCACGTGTCGTCGGTATTGCGCAAGCTGCAGCTGTCGAATCGAAACGAGCTGACCCGTTGGGCGGCGGAACGGAAGTTGATCTGAGGGACTGTCCGCATCTCGTCGCCGGCCCCGATCTGGGTGTCGAACAAGCCCCTTGACAAAGTGACATCATTATGACATCATGATGCTGTCACCAAGAAAGGACAGCGGATCATGTTCCCCAGCATCGCAATGGCAAGAGCCCATCACGACGCATACCTGCGCTCCCACCTGCCGCGCCGCCGGTGGACCGAGCAGCGGGATCGCCGGCCCGAGCTGCGTGGCTGATGCACCTGCAACCGATCTTGACGTCCATCGAGGCGGCCGTGTCGGTCCAGCTGGCGGTGGCCGGCGGCGACCCGGTGATGGAGGAGGCCGCCTCCCGCTTCCTGGCGGCTCTCGAGCCGGCGCTTCGTCAGGCCGGCCTCGATCTCGCCCAGCAGGCGGCGGTCGAGATCTCGGCCCAGCTCGGTGATCGCACCGTCGAGGTGGTCGTCGTCGACGGCGACCCTTCCTTGAGGGTGGGGAGTGCCGGCGAGTCGGAGGACTCGGTGGGAGACGAGGATTTCGACGCGCGACTGACCCTTCGGCTTCCACCATCGCTCAAAGGCCTGGTGGAAGAGGCCGCAGGCGACCAGGGGGACTCGGTCAACACCTGGGTCGTGCGCACGTTGAATTCGGGGATCCGGCGGTCGGCCAAGGTCGGACGCCGCGTCACGGGGAGCTTCGACCTGTGAGCGCCCATACATTCACGGTCGGCGATCGCCCTCGAGTGGAGATCCGGGTCCAGGCCGGACGGGTCGATTGTCAGACGGGTCCTGACGGGACCATCAGTGTCGAGGTCGGTGGTCGGGGCGGGGACGCCGTGGTCGTCGATCAGCAGGGAGACACCGTGGTGGTGCGCGAAGAGCGCTCAGGCTGGATGGGCACCGGCTCGGTTCGCATCACGGCCACGGTGCCGGCGGAGACCGATGTGCAGATGACGGGTGCGTCGACAGACCTCTACATCGACGGGGCGGTGGGCGAACTGGTCGTGAAGACCGCCTCGGGTGACATCTCTTTCGATGTGGTCTCCCGGCTCGATGTGAAGACGGCTTCGGGCGACGTGCGCGGCAGTCACGTGCAGGGATCGGCCGCGATCAGCTCCGCCTCGGGCGACGCACATCTGGACCGTGTGGACGGCGATCTGACCGCCAAGCTCGCAACGGGTGACGTGCACGCGCAGGTCGTCTCCGGAGATGTCGGGATCCAGTCCGCGTCGGGGGATGTGCGGATCGAGAGGTGTCTCGGCGACGAGATCGATCTCAGGTCGGTGTCGGGTGATCTCCATCTGGGCCTTCCCGGCGGCATTCGCCTCGACGCCAACTTCAACAGCCTGAGCGGCGGGATTCGTCTCCCCGAAGACAGATCCGAGGCAGGAGGCGACGACAGGCGCCGGGTGCGGATGAGTGCCAGGACGGTGTCAGGCGACATCCGGATCGAGAGGGTTCCGAACTAGGCGGAACACGCCAGGTCAGGGCCGGGATGCCCGTACCGCCGTCCCGTACGCGGTGACGGTCACGCCACCTTTCTTGGCGATCGTCGACAGGCGCACCTCGACGACCGCATCGGCCTCCATCGCTCGGGCGGCCTGGCGCAGGGCGTCGAACGCCCGGGAGGTCGCCTTCGCTGTGGACCGTACCGGGTCGTCCTTGTCTGCGAAGCCCACCCCTGTGGCGATGTCGAGGACGTGGGCGGTCGCCCAGCGGGAGACGAGGCCCGCCGTCGACAGCACGATCTCGGGTTCCACCTCGAGGGCGATCTCGCGGGCAGGGGGCTGGTCCGGCGAATCTCCGGGCTCCGTGGACGGCGCCGGAGGCGCGCCCTCGGTTCCCCAATCCGGCAACTCGAACTCTGGGATCTCGTGGGCGGTGTCTGAGTCGGTCACAGCTCGAGGATACGCTGTGATCGATGCGGGTTTCGGTCATCACAATCTTTCCCCGGTACTTCGACTCTGCGCTCGAGCACGGCATGACGGCCAGGGCCATCGACTCCGGGGCGATCGAGGTGATTCCGATCGACGTCAGAGAGTGGGGGCTGGGGGTGCACCGCCAGGTCGACGATGCCCCGTTCGGCGGTGGGCCGGGCATGGTGATGCGCCCCGAACCACTGGCGGAGGCGCTCGATTCCGTGGCCGGGTCCCTTCGGGTGCTGCTCAGTCCCACGGGAGATGCGTTGTCCCAGGACCACCTCGATCGCTGGGCTCGGACCGAGCACCTGACGCTCGTCTGTGGCCGCTACGAGGGGGTCGACCACCGGATCGAAGAGCACATGATCGACGAGGTGGTGTCGCTGGGTGATTTCGTCATCGCCGGGGGAGAGGCGGCGGCCCTCGTCATCCTGGAGGGACTGACCCGCCTGCTGCCGGGAGTGGTGGGCAACCCAGACTCGATCGACGCCGAGTCCTTCCGGGACGGTCTGTTGGAGGAGCCGCACTACACCCGGCCGGCGGAGTTCCGCGGCTGGTCGGTGCCGGACGTGCTCGTTTCGGGCGATCACGGCCGAATCGCCGAGTGGCGCCGCCTCCAACGGGAGGAGCGCACCCGCCGGCGCCGCCCCGACCTGTGGGCCCGGCACGAGGAAGAGGGGGGCTCCTAGGCCGGGAGCCCGACGTCTGTTCGCCTTCGGTTCGACCACGTCGTCGGCGGTGCTACCATCTCGTGCTCCGCACCGGGCCGCACGCGCCCCAGTACGTTTCTCCAAGGAGTCTTTCGTCATGAACAGTCTCGACATGCTCGAGGGCGCGTACCTCCGTGACGACGTTCCCGAGTTTCGATCCGGCGACACCGTCAAGGTCCATGTCAGGGTGGTCGAAGGAGGCCGCGAACGGGTTCAGGTCTTCGAGGGTGTGGTGATCGCCCGCAACGGAGCCGCCCTGCGCGAGAACTTCACCGTTCGCAAGATCAGCTTCGGTGTCGGAGTCGAGCGCGTCTTCCCGGTGCACGCCCCCATCATCCTCAAGATCGAAGTGGTCCGGCGCGGTGACGTCCGCCGCTCGAAGCTCTACTACCTGCGCGAACGGTCGGGGAAGTCGGCTCGCATCAAAGAGAAGCGCGACTGAGCTCCCCCGACGTGAGCTCCGCAACGCCCGACCCGGCGGTCGACGATGCTTCGGAGCCGGAAGAGCGTCGGTCGTTTCTCTCCGAGCTTCCCGGGTTGCTGCTGGCCGCCCTGGTGGTGGCCGTGCTCATCAAGACGTTCATCATCCAGCCCTTCTACATCCCGTCCGGCTCGATGATTCCGACGCTGCTCATCGACGACAGGGTGATGGTCTCGAAGCTGAACTACCGACTGGGAGATCCGGGCCACGGCGACGTCGTGGTGTTCGAGAACCCCTGGGCGGAGGAGAGGACCGAATCGGTGCCGGAGAAGGCGGTGCGGGCGGTCCTGGAGGCCCTCGGAATCCGCACGTCGCAGAGCGACGACCTCATCAAGCGGGTCGTGGGCATCGGAGGGGATCAGCTCGAGATCAGGTCCGGCCGCGTCTACATCGACGACGCCGCGCTGGATGAGCCATACCTGCCCCAAGACACCTCGATGCCCGACTACGGACCGATCACCATCCCTGCCGGTCATGTGTTCGTGATGGGCGACAACCGCGCCGCCTCCTCGGACAGCCGCGTCTTCGGTCCGATCCCGGAATCGGACATCATCGGCAAGGCGGTGATGAGGATCTGGCCGCTCGACCGGCTGGGTTCGCTCTCGCCGTAGCGTCCGGGAGCGGGCGGCGTCCGGTCGACACCGGGGAGGATTCTGTCGGTCCGCTGCGGCATCCTGCCCGCATGGACCGCCGACGACACGTGGGGATGGCCGGGGAGCGTATCGCCGAGTGGTTCCTGACTGCGCGGGGAGCGAAGGTCCTGGGCCGCAACCTGGCGGTCGGCGGCGGTGAGATCGATCTGGTCGTGGCGGCAGCGGGCGTGCCGACCGCGGTGGAGGTGCGATCCAGCACCGGCACCCTCGAGTTCGGCATCCTCTTTCCGGCGACGAAGCTGACTCAGGTCAGACGACTGGCGCGGACGGCCGGGTGCCGGCGGGTCGACCTGGTGGCAGTCGGGTTCTCCCGTGACGCGGTCACCGTCAGGTGGTTTCCCGACGTCAGGTGAGCCGGGCGACGCGGCGGCCATGGCGCCGCCGCTGGTCTTTGTGCCAGCAACCCTGGTGCCAGTGCCTTCGCAGGTCTGGGGTCTCCTCGGGAACCACCACCAGGTGGAACGTGCCGGGAGGGATCGTGCCGTTGCAGCCCGGACAGACATACGGCTTGCGGGCCGAGTACGGCTGGACGGGCATGACGTTCACGCTCGTCATCATCAGCCTCCGAACAGCGCCCACAGGATGACGGCGACGGTAGCGAGCAGCGCCACTGCCACCATCACCACATCGAGGATCGACTTCGACTGGGGTCGGAAGGGATTGAAGCCCACGGCGCCACGCTAGACCGACGCGGGCGCACGGCGACAACACCTCCGGTCCGGGACGCCGTCTCTAGGCTGAGGTGATGACGTGGCTGCGCGAGGAGGACAGGGGCGCCGTTCGCTGGCTGACGTTCGATCGTCCCGAGCGCAAGAACGCCATCCCATCGGACGGATGGGCGGAACTGGCGGCTGCCTTCGATCGCTTCGAGTGGTCGGATCGGCGGGTGTTGGTGATCACGGGCGCGGGTGGCGAGTTCTGCGCCGGGGTCGACCTCGAACTCTCGCGCGCAGGTGAGGTCACGGGCATCGTGGCCAGGGCATCCCGCATGAAGACGGTGGCGGCTGCGGCCACGGCACTGCACCGCGTGACCAAGCCGACCATCGCCGCGGTCGACGGCGTGGCGGTGGGAGCCGGCTTGAACCTCGCGCTCGGATGTGACGTGGTCGTCGCCACCGATCGCGCCCGCTTCTCGGAGATCTTCGTCCTCAGAGGGATGACGATCGACTTTGGGGGATCATGGCTCCTGCCCAGGATCGTCGGTCTCCAACGGGCCAAGGAGATGGCCCTGTCCGGGCGGATCGTGTCTGCCGAGGAAGCCGCTCGCATCGGTCTCTGTCTCGAGACCGTCACCCCCGATCGGCTGGAGGCGCGGGCGACGGAACTGGCCGAATCGTTCCTGCTCGGGGCGCCGGTGGCGCAGATGTTCGCCAAGCAGGCGATCGATCACGCCTGGGACGTATCGTTCGAGGAGGCCCTGGACTGGGAAGGCCAGAACCAGGCGATCTGTCTCGAGACCGAAGACATGGCAGAGGGGGTGGCCGCCTTCCTCGACAAGCGCCCCCCCGACTTCACGGGGCGTTGACCCGTGTGCCATTTGGGAGTGGTGCGGGCGGGGTGACCCGTCCCGGCCGTGTGCCGTCCAGGGATCGGCCGGCCGATCTGGATCGTCCCTGCTGGGTGCCGGCGGTCGTCCACCCCTCGCGCACGTACGACGGGACCTGGACCCACCGGAACAGGTCGTGGCGGAGGAATGCGTCACCGACCCCCATGACCGGGGGATGACCCCCCACCCGTCCGCCCGTGAGCCTGACCGGTCCGGCTGGTTCTGTCGGACCCCCCCGATACGTTCGCGCCATGTATGCATCAACCACATCGGCGGCGCTGGTCGGGGTGGATCCGCGTCCCGTTCGCGTCGAAGCGCACCTGGGAAGCGCCAGGTACACCCGGTTCTCGTTGGTGGGCCTCCCGGATACCGCGGTGCGCGAGGCGAAGGAGAGAGTGAGAGCGGCGCTCGCCGCCAGTTCCTTTCGCTTCCCCGAGGGGGTGGTGATCGTCAATCTCGCCCCGGCGTCCCTGCCCAAGGCCGGCTCGTCGTTCGACCTGCCCATCGCGCTCGGGATCCTGGCGGCCGCCAGGGAGATCCCGGCCGAGGGCTGTCAGGTGGTCGCGGTCGGAGAGCTGGCGCTGGACGGAGCGCTCCGACCCGCCCAGGGCGCCCTTGCCGCCGCTCTGGTGTCGAAGAGCCTCGAGGTGCCCTGCATCGTTCCGGTGGCCTCGGCCGCCGAGGCCCTGACGGTTCCGGGAGCCGACGTCCGGCCGGTCTCCACGCTGGCCGAGGCGATCGCCTGTGCCCTCGGGGATCGCCCGGGCTCGGCGGTGGAGGATGACTCCGGCGAGGTGGACATCCCCGACATGGCGGACGTACGCGGTCAGCATCGGGCCCGGCGAGCCCTCGAACTGGCGGCCGCCGGCGGCCACCATCTCCTGATGATCGGTCCTCCGGGATGCGGGAAGACGATGCTGGCGCGTCGGCTCCCCGGTCTGCTCCCGCCCCTGGAGGAGGCAGATCGACTCGAGGTGGCATGCGTGCACGCCGCGGCGAATCGCCCCCGACCCCGGGGTGGGCACCCGCCACTGCGCGCCCCGCACCACTCGGCGACCATGGCGGCCGTCCTCGGCGGTGGCAGCGGCGTCCCGGTTCCCGGGGAGCTGGTCCTGGCACACCGCGGTGTGCTGTTCCTCGACGAGTTGGGCGAATTCCCCTCCCACATCCTCGATGCGCTCCGCCAGCCGTTGGAGGAGGGGAGCATCACCATTGCCCGCAAAGGCTTCAGCGTGACCTATCCGGCGGCGGCGCAGGTCGTCGCCGCCACCAACCCGTGCCCGTGCGGCTTCGCCGGGGATCGGTTGCGAGCGTGTGTCTGCTCGGTGCAGGCGGTCGACCGGTACCGGCGGCGCCTGTCCGGCCCTTTGCTGGACCGATTCGATCTCTCGGCGGTGGTGCCCAGGCCGGAACGCCTCGACGGGCCGCCGGGTGAATCGAGCGACTCCATCAGGGAGAGAGTCGCCGCCGCCCGCAGCGTGCAGCGGGTGCGAGCCGGCCTGAACCGCGATCTGAGCGGGAGCCACATGGACACCCTCCCCATGTCACAGGCAGCGTCGGCGATGCTGGTGCGCGCAGTGGACACGGGCGTGCTGACCGGCCGCGGGTACGACCGGGTCAGGCGGGTCGCCCGAACGGTTGCAGACCTCGCCGGTTCCGAGGAGGTCACCGACGCCCATGTCGCCGAGGCGCTGACGTTTCGGGGGGCGTGGTGAGAGATCCCGGCAAGGACGCACTGGAGGCACTGGCATTCTCCGGCCTCAATCCGTGGACTGCGGGACGGATGCTGTCGACCGCCGGCCCCGAGGTGGTACTGGCGAGGGCGCGGTTGCGGATGCGCGACGACGAGGCTCGGTTCGACGTGTCCGCCGACGAGCGGCGCGACCAGCTCGCCGCCCTGGGTGCCCGGTTCGTGGCGCGCGGCGACGTCGAGTTTCCCGAGTGGCTCGCCGGGATGCCGGACGCGCCCTGGTGGCTCTTCGTCACCGGCTCCCTGGCGGAGGCGCCTGGCATCGCGGTGGTCGGTTCGAGACGGGCGACGGCCTACGGGCTCGATGTGGCGCAGCGCGTCGGCACGGTGCTCGCCCAGGCCGGGATCTCGGTCGTGAGCGGTCTCGCCGCCGGCATCGATGGGGCTGCTCATCGCGGGGCGTTGATCGGTGGCGGCCATACCGTCGCCGTTCTGGGAAGCGGAATCGATGTCGTATACCCCGCCCGGCACCGGTCGCTCGCCGGGTGGATCATGAGAAGCGGCGGGGCGATGATCTCGGAGTATCCGCCCGGGGCTGCCCCCGAGCCATGGCGGTTTCCATTGCGCAATCGCATCGTGTCGGGGCTCAGTCGAGGTGTGGTGGTCGTGGAGGCGGCGGAGAAGAGCGGCGCGCTCATCACCGCCCGTCACGCCCTGGAGCAGAATCTCGATGTGTATGCCGTACCGGGCGACATCGGCCGACCGACCTCGCGTGGCTGCAACCTCCTCATACGCGATGGTGCCCATCCCCTGACCGACCCGCACGAGTTGATCGAGTCGCTGGGGTTCGGCTCGGCCGTCTCCCCGTCGTGTGAGGTTCTCGGGCTGGCCCCCGGAGACGCCGTGGCCATCGACGAGCTGGTGGAAAGGTCGGAGGACCCGATGGGCGTCCTGGCCCAACTCGGCCGCCTCGAACTCGCCGGCCGGGTGGTGGTCCGCGACGGCATTGTGAGCGCATTACCCGCGAACCGGACCGCCCCTCCGTAGCATCGGCTGCATGAGAGCGGTTTCGGATACGCCGGATTGGGCACGACGCGACCTCGACGCGTACCTCGCCCGGCTGGCGCAAGAGCGGCGTCTGTCTCCCCACACGGTGGCCGCCTATCGCCGTGACCTCTCCCAGTTCCTCGAGTTCTGCGACCGCCACGACGCCGGCTCGCTCGACGACGTCGACCGTCGCGTCATCCGCCGCTTTCTGGCCGACCTCGACGCCGCCGGATATGCCAGAACATCCGTCGCTCGCAAAGCCTCGTCGATCCGGGCGTTCTTCCACGACATGGTTCGCCGGGGAGAGCGGTCCGTGAACCCCGCAGGCGGGCTGCACCGGCCCAAGGCGCCGCGCCGTCTGCCGAAGGTGCTTCCCGGTCGGGTGGTCGACCGGGGACTCGAGCACATCGACGGCGCAGACCCGGTGGCGCTTCGCGACCGCGCCCTCCTCGAGATGCTGTATGCCACCGGGCTACGCGTCTCGGAACTGGCGTCCCTGCGACTCGACGACGTTCGATCGCTGTCGGAGATCAGGGTCACGGGCAAGGGGGGCCGGGTGCGTGTGGTTCCCGTCGGGCGCCCGGCGCGATTGGCAGTCGAGCGCTGGCTGGAAGGGGGCCGGCAGGCACTGGCCGGTCCGGCAGCCGGCGACGCGGTCTGGTTGGGGGTGCGGGGGTCCCCGCTCGACGTCAGGGGGATCAGACGGGTGGTTCGGACACGGTTCGGTACGTTCCCCCATTCCTTGCGTCACTCCTTCGCCACCCACCTCCTCGAAGGTGGGGCGGACCTGCGCACCGTGCAGGAACTCCTTGGTCACGTTGATCTGACCACCACCCAGATTTACACTCATGTTTCCCGCGATCACCTGCGAAGCACTTATGAGCGAAGCCATCCGCGGGCCTGAACGCGAACACCCGGACGACCTGGCGGCCTTGTGGGAGCGCTTCAAGGCCACCAAGTCCTCCGAGGTTCGTGATCGCCTGATCATCAACTACGCCCCGCTCGTGAAGTTCGTCGCGGGCCGGGTCGGGGTGGGGCTGCCGCGCAGCGTCGATCACGCCGATCTCGTGTCGTACGGGATCTTTGGACTGATCGACGCAATCGACAAGTTCGAACCCGAGCGTGGCTTCAAGTTCGAGACGTACGCGATCAACCGCATCAAGGGGGCCATCCTCGACGAGCTCCGGGCACTCGACTGGGTCCCGCGGTCGGTGCGGTCCCGCGCCCGCGAGATCGAGCGGTCGATGGCCGAACTCGAGCATCGTCTGCAGCGGACGCCGACAGACGAAGAGCTCGCCGGCCACATGACCATGCCCGTGGAAGATCTGCAGGACAGCCTGGCCGAGATCTCGCTGCTCGGAGTGGTTGCGCTCGACGAGGTGCTCGGCCCCGGCTCGGGAACGTCCCTGGGCGACATGGTGGCCGACTCGTCCGGTCTCAGTCCGGAGGCGGCCTTCCAGAAGGAAGAGACGCGGCGCACGCTGACCGATGCTCTCAACAGGCTCCCCGATCGCGAACGGCTGGTGTTGACGCTGTACTACTTCGAAGGTCTCACGCTGGCCGAGGTCGGCGACGTGCTCGGAGTCACCGAGTCGCGGGTGTGTCAGATCCACGCCAAGAGCGTCATGTCTCTCCGAAACCGGCTGACCGAACCGACCTTCAAGTAGCCATCAGGCATCGTCGAGCCGGGCTCGGTTTTCTCCCGTTTCCTGGCGGCGGTTACGATCGGGCCTATCACGCACGCTTCGTGCACCCTGCTGGTCGGGCGAACGCTCGATGAGGGTGGCCGCTCCGCGGCTCGTCTTCGCGACGCACGTGGCGGAGGAAGAAACCAGAAAGGAGACGTCGTGCCCGTCACGATGAAACAACTGCTGGAGGCCGGCGTCCACTTCGGCCACCAGACCCGCCGGTGGAATCCGAAGATGGCCCCCTTCATCTATGGGGAGCGCAACGGCATTCACATCATCGATCTGCGCCAGACCCTCGAGCAGGTCAACGCAGCCGCCGACTACGTGAAGGACCTCGCCGCCAAGGGCGGCCTGATCATGTTCGTCGGCACCAAGAAGCAGGCTCAGGCCCCCGTCGCACAGGCGGCGCAGGAGGCCGGGATGCCCTATGTCAACTATCGCTGGTTGGGCGGGATGCTCACCAACTTCCAGACCATCCAAAAGCGCATCTACTACATGCGGGAGCTGGAGCGGATGGAGGAGTCAGGCGAGATGCAGGCTCGTCCCAAGAAGGAGCGGCTGCGTCTGCGCCGCGAGCTGGGCAAGTTGCAGGCGAACCTCGGGGGCGTACGGCATCTGAGCCGGGTTCCCGACGCTGTCTTCCTCGTCGATGTCAACGCCGAGCAGACCGCCGTCAAGGAGGCGGCGCGGCTGGGTCTGAAGACGATCGCTCTCGTCGACACCAATTGCGATCCAGACAACATCGACATCGTCATCCCGGGCAATGACGATGCCATTCGCTCGGCCGAGCTGATCGCGATGGCCCTCGCCGAAGGCGCCAAGCTCGGGCGCGAGGTTGCGTCGAAGGCGCAGCCGGCGGCCGACGAGTCCTGATCACATCGAATCTGGAGGATCCCACCGTGGCAACGATCACCGCCAAGGATGTCCAGCGCCTGCGCCAGCAGGCCGGCGTGGGCATGATGGACGCCAAGAAGGCACTCGCCGACGCCGATGGCGACTTCGAAAAGGCAGTCGAGCTCCTGCGTGAACGAGGGCTCGCCAAGGCGTCGAAACGGTCAGACCGCGACGCCAACGAAGGCACCATCGGCATCTACGTTCACCATCAGAACGGCCATCCCGTCATGGGCGTGGTCGTCGAGTTGGCGTGCGAGACCGACTTCGTGGCCAAGAGCCCCGAGTTCAACGACGTCGCCAACGACATCGCGATGCACATCTCCTGGGCGAACCCGACCTGGGTCAACACCGAGGTGGTGGACGAGGCGGCGCTCGCGAAGGAGAGGGAGCTGATCGAGCGCGAGGCCCGGGCGGCCGGCCGGCCAGACGCGGCCATCCCCAAGATCGTCGAAGGCCGCATCGCCAAGTACATCGAGGACAACGTGCTCACCGAGCAACCGTTCGTGAACAAAGAGAAGTACGAAGGCACGGTCGGCACGCTCGTCGGTCAGCTCGCCTCCAAGATGGGCGAGAACATCTACGTGCGCCGGTTCAGCCGGGTGCTCGTCGGCGAGCAGGCTTGATCCCGAGAGGATACGACCCGGGGTCGGCCATCGGCGGTAAGGTCATCTGCCGATGACCGATTCTCCGCGGCGGATTCTTCTGAAGCTCTCGGGTGAGGCATTCGCCGACCCGACGCTCGGGTACGGAATCGACCCGGACACGGTGGCGCGTGTGGCGGCCGAGGTGGCGGAGGCGCACGGCTTGGGGGTGGAGATCGCCCTCGTGGTCGGCGGCGGCAACATCTTTCGGGGCGTGTCGCAGGCGGCCAAGGGGATGGATCGCGCCAGCTCCGACTACATGGGCATGCTGGCCACCGTCATCAACGCACTGGCACTGCGGGATTCCCTCGAGAAGGCCGGTGTCGCGACCCGGGTCCAGTCCGCCATCGCCATGCAGCAGCTGGCCGAGCCGTACATCAGGCTTCGGGCGATTCGCCACCTGGAGAAGGGGCGAGTCGTGATCTTCGCCGCAGGAACCGGGAACCCGTTCTTCACCACCGACACCACTGCCGCGCTCCGGGCGGTCGAGATCGGGGCGGAGATGCTCCTGAAGGCGAGCAAGGTGGACGGTATCTACGACGATGATCCCGTCACCCACCCAGACGCCAAGAAGATCGATGAGCTCACCTACATGGAGTTCCTGTCGATGGGTCTGAGGGTGATGGACTCCACCGCCATTACGATGTGCAGGGAGCACGACGTACCGATCCTCGTGTTCGACATGACCACCCCCGGGAACATCGTTCGGGCTGTTCGGGGGGAGCGGATCGGTACCGTTGTCCACTGAGGGAGGAAAGATGATCCCCGAACTCCTCGAAGAGGCATCGACGAAGATGAGTCAGGCGATCGAGCACGTCGTGGCCGAGTTCGCCACCATACGCACGGGGCGCGCCAACCCCCAGATCCTCAATCGGATCACGGTGGAGTACTACGGGCAGATGACGCCGCTCCAGCAGCTGGCCAGCTTCTCTGTGCCCGAGCCGCGGCTCCTGGTCGTCCAGCCGTTCGACAAATCGACGGTGAACAGCATCGAGCGAGCGCTGCGCGAGTCCGATCTCGGCCTGAACCCGAGCAACGACGGCTCGCTGATCCGTCTTGCCTTCCCGCCGCTGACAGAGGAACGGCGCAAGGAGTTGATCCGTCTCGTTCGGCACATGGCCGAGGAGGGGCGGGTCGCGATTCGCAACATCCGTCGCCACACGAAGTCGGACATGGAGGCGCTGCACGGCGAGATCTCCGACGACGACATCCATCGCGCCGAGAAGGACCTCCAGGACGTGACGGACAGCCACGTCGCCTCCATCGACTCGATGCTCGAGCACAAGGAAGCCGAGCTCCTCGAGGTATGAGGTGAGCGACCGAACATCCGACGACGAGGGCGGGCGCGTTCGCCGCCCGTGGGAGGAACCCACCGGAGAGCTCGACGCGGTCACCGGCGATTCGGACGAGGGGGAAGAACCCGGGTCCCCGCCCACAAGCCAGGAGCCGGTCGCCGATCAGCTTCCCTTCGACGCCCCCGCCTCCTCCGCCGAGCGCGAGGAGCCGGCGGCCGATGCCTATGCCGATCTGCGCGACCTGGCGGAGGGGTCGAGCTCGTTCGACGAGTTCAGCCACGACGACTACCTGTCGACCACGACCAGGGAGTACCAGGGGCTCGCCGAAGAGATCGCCCAGGCCGAAACCGAGGAGTTCGAGCGGACCGCCGTGGCGGCTTCGATGCCCGGGGTCGGATCCGGGCTCATCGGCTTCGACGACGTCACCGGGAAGCGCTCCGCCACCGAAGAGGAGCTGGAGATCGAAGAACAGCGCCGCTCCTCCGATCTGGCGATGCGCGCCGGAACCGCGGTGGTCCTCGTCGGGTTGTTCCTGGGGAGCCTGCTGTTGGGCGGACGCTGGTTCGCCGCGTTCGTCGGGATCATGATGCTGGTGGGCCTCGGTGAGTTCTTCGCCACGGTCCGCCAGCGCGGCTACGCACCTGTTGCGGTGTTCGGGTTCATCGGACTGATCGGAGCCGTCGTCGGCGGCTACCTGTCCGGTCCGATCGCCGTCGCCGGATTCGTGTGTCTGACCATGTTCCTCACCGGGTTCTTCTACAGCGTGGTCGTGAGGCGCAATCCGCTGGAGAACGCCTCCATCACGGTGTTCGGAACGGCGTGGGTGTCGCTCCTGTCCTTCGCGGTGATGATCGGCCGGTCCGAGAGGGCGGTCGGTCTCGTGTTGTTCGTCGTCGCGGTGTCTGCGTTCTTCGACATCGGCTCGTACGCCGTCGGCAGGGCGGTCGGGCACCGTCCGATCGCGCCGGTCGTGTCTCCCAAGAAGACCGTGGAGGGCCTGGTCGGCGGGGTGGTGTTCGCCTTCGGGGTGTCTGCGGTCCTCTCGACCATCATCGAGCCCGTGGACCTGAGGGCTTCGCTGGTGTTTGCCGGATTGGTGTGCATCCTCGGTCCGCTCGGGGATGCGGCCGAGTCGGTGGTCAAGCGATCCCTCGACGTCAAGGACATGGGGACGATCCTTCCAGGGCACGGTGGGATCCTCGACAGGGTCGACGCTCTGTTGTTCGTCGTTCCGGCGGCCTACTTCTTCTTCGACCATCTCGGGTATCTGTGAGTCTGCGTCACCTGGTGGTGCTGGGGGCCACCGGATCGATCGGCGAAAGGGCTCTGGAGGTGGCGGGCGAACTCTCGTTGCCTGTGGCCGGTGTCGCCGCGAGGACTCCCGGTGAAGGACTCGCCCGGGTGGCCGAACGACATCCAGACGCCCGGGTGATCGCCACCGGGGGGTCCTCCGCGGAGCGGGCCGGCTTTCTCGAACGGGTGCCGCGGGCCGAGTTCGGTCACGAAGCACTGTCGGATGTCGCCGCCACACCAGGCGCGACAGTGGTCAACGCCGTGGTGGGCGCCGCCGGTCTGCCCGCCACCATGTCGGCCATCGCAGCAGGCAACAGGCTGGCCCTGGCGAACAAGGAGAGTCTGGTCGCGGGCGGCCGGCTCGTGATGGCGGCGCTGGAGACCTCGGGGGCGGAGCTGATCCCGGTCGATTCAGAACACTCGGCGCTGTTCCAGTTGCTCGAGCGCACTCCGGCGCCCGAAGTGGAGCGACTGATCCTGACCGCGAGCGGCGGCCCCTTCCGTGGCATGACCGCCGACTCGCTCGAAGAGGTGACTCCGGCCGAGGCGCTGGCCCATCCCACCTGGGACATGGGGCGGCGTATCTCCGTCGACTCGGCCACGCTGGCCAACAAGGGCCTCGAAGTCATCGAGGCGCACGTGCTGTTCGGACTTCCACTCGAGCGCATCGGCGTGGTCGTGCACCCCCAGAGCGTGGTGCACTCGTTGATCCAACTGACCGATGGTGCGCTCCTGGCGCACCTGGGGGCACCCGACATGCGGGTCCCGATCCGGTACGCCCTCACCCATCCGGAACGGACACCGGGGGCGACCGTGCCGTTCTCGCTCACCGAACAGGCGCTGACGTTCGAGCCCCCCGACCTGGACTCCTTTCCCGCTCTTCGCCTGGCATACGAGGCAGGACGCGCAGGGGGGTCGGCTCCCGCCGCGTACAACGCGGCAGACGAGGTGGCCGTCGCGGCCTTCCTCCAGGGGCGAATCGGATTCCGTTCCATCTCCCGCATCATCGAACGGACGATGGATGCCGCAGAGTGGCGAGTGCCGGGCTCGGTCGAGGACGTATTCGACGTCGACCGGGAGGCGAGGTCGGTGGCGGCATCGATGATCGGCTCGTGCTGATGTACCGGCGGACGCCCACTACCTTGGTGCCGGAGGTTTTCACGTGATCGGTGGCATCGCGGCGTTCGTCGCACTCATCTCGTTCATCGTCGCCCACGAGGCGGGCCACTACTTCGCGGCCAAGGCGACCGGGATGAAGGTCACCGAGTTCTTCCTCGGTTTCGGTCCGCGCATCTGGTCGTTCCGCCGCGGCGAGACCGAATACGGGATCAAGCCGATTCCGTTCGGCGCGTACGTCAAGGTCGCGGGCATGAGCTACCTCGAAGACGTGCCGGAAGGCGATCTGGATCGCACCTACCGGGTCAAGCCGTTCTGGGCGAAGTCGCTGGTCGTGTTGTCTGGCGTCGCCGCCAACTTCCTGATTGCCTGGATCCTCTTCACGGTGGTGATCATCGCCGAGGGCGACATCGTGTTCGACGACGAAGGCGATCCCGTTCTCACCCCGGTGGTGGCGGGTGTCGTCGAGGACTCTCCTGCAGCGGAAATCGGGCTGCGCCCCGGGGACCGACTGCTGACGGTCGAAGGCGTGGTGATCGAAGAGTGGACGGACTTGTCCCGCGAGTTGCGGGCGCGGCCGGATGAGACGGTCACCCTGGGAGTCGAGCGCAGCGGCACCCCCCTCGAGCTGTCTGTGACCCTCTCGAGTCGAGTGGATGCCGAGACCGGGGAGCGGACCGGGTTCCTCGGATTCGGGCCGGAGTACCTGACCGAGCCGATCGGCTTCTTCGAAGGCGTCTGGCAGGGCGGTGCCCAGGTCGGGAGAGGGGTGTTCTTCACGTTCGAGACCTTCGGCCGGATCCTGCGCGTCGACACGATCGCCCAGCTCGTCGGAGGAGTGGTCGGCGGCGAGGTGGACAACGAGGTTCGGCCGGTGAGCATCATCGGCGTGGTGCAGATCGGTGCGCAGGCGGAGGAGTTCGGAGTCACCAACTTCGTATTCGTGCTGGCGATCGTCAACGTCGTGCTGGGGACTCTCAACGCGCTTCCCCTCTATCCGCTCGATGGTGGGCACTTCGCGGTGGCGCTCTACGAGAAGATCACGAGACGTACCGCCGATGTGAGGAAGTTGGTGCCGGTGGCGGTCACGGTGGTGGCGATCATCGCGTTGATCGGCATCCTGGCGATGATCCTCGACATCGTGAGCCCGATCGACATCTGAGAGGGCCACCTCTCCGCGTCGGCAGCGGCGGCGCTCTGTTCGCGCGGTGCCGGCGGTGCCCGCGTGTGTACGGATACGGCGGGGCCGCCATCTACGCTTGACCCGTGTTCGATCGCAAGCTCACCAGGCAGATCGAGGTGGGAGGTGTGCCCGTCGGCGGGGGAGCGCCCATCTCGGTGCAGTCCATGACCACCACCAAGACCGCCGATGTCGACGGAACCCTGCAGCAGGTCTACGCGCTGGCGGCGGCCGGCGCCGACATCGTCCGCATCACGTGCAACGACGTGGATGCAGCTCAGGGATTGGCGGAGATCGTCCCTCGAAGCCCGGTGCCGATCGTCGCCGACATCCACTTCCAGTACAAGCTCGCGCTGGCCGCGCTCGAGGCCGGCGTGCACGCCCTCCGGCTGAATCCCGGGAACATCCGCAAGGAAGAACACATCAAGACCGTCGCCCGCGAGGCCAAGGATCGGGGTGTTCCGATTCGCGTCGGCGTCAACGCCGGGTCCCTCGACAGGGACATCGAGGCCACGCACGGAGACAAGGTGCCGGAGGCGCTGGTCGAGTCGGCCATGAGGGAGATCCGCTACCTCGAGGACGTGGATTTCACAGATATCAAGATCTCGGTGAAGCACTCGAATGTGCCGCTGATGGTGGCCTCGTACCGTTTGCTGTCCGACACGGTCGACTATCCGCTCCATCTCGGAGTCACAGAGGCCGGGCCACCGCCCGGCGGAATCATCAAGTCGGTTGCGGGGATCGCCACGCTCCTCAACGAGGGCATCGGTGACACGATCAGGTTCTCGCTGACGGCCGACCCGGTGGAGGAGGCGAAGGCCGGACGCCAGCTTCTCGAGTACCTCGGGATGCGAGAGCGGAAGGGGCTGGACCTGATCGCCTGTCCGTCGTGCGGTCGTGCCGAGGTGGACGTCATCGAAGTGGCCACGAAGGCCCAGCAGGCGCTCGAGGCGGAGAACCTGCCGATCCAGGTCGCCGTGATGGGATGCGTGGTCAATGGACCGGGCGAGGCCGGTTCGGCCGATATCGGGATCGCGGCAGGGCGGGGGAAGGGCCATCTGTTCATCAAGGGTCAGGTGGTTCGGGTCGTGCCCGAGGACGAGATGGTCGACGCGCTGGTGGACGAGGCCCGCAAGCTGGTGGAGGAGGGGGTGGAGGCCCGGCTCGCTGCCGCCGATACCTCCGCCGCCGAGATCGCTGAACGAGATCGGGCGCAGCTTCTCCAGATCAAGGGCGACGTCAACCGCGCCGCGGAGCGGCGCGCCCGCGTGGCCGAAGTCGTCGATCGAGACTGAGGCCGCTTCGCCGGTCAGCGACCGGATGCCCGGCGGCTCATCACCTCGTCCCACAGGCGTGTGACCGCCGCCTCCACTTCCTCTCTGGTGCCCGAAGTCGAGACGATCCATCGGCCGCGAGCCCTCCATCCGTCACGACCGGGCTGACTGGACATCCTCCGACGGATCTCGGCCCCGTCCATCCCTCTCGCCGCCAGTCGCTCGATCCGAACCTCCTCCGCAAGGTCGGCGACGATGGTGCGGCTCCATCCGGCTCCCGCCAGATCCTTGGGGACCGAGACCTCGACGACGACCACCGAGTCGCCGGCATCTTGGATCCGGCGGGCGATGGAGGCGGCGATGGCGGGATGGGTGATCGCTTCGAGCTCCCGGAGTTGATCAGGCTCGGTGAACACCACCCGCGCCAGCGCGCCCCTGTCGATGCGACCCTCCTTCACCGCGAACGGCCATCGATCGGCCACGCCGGCAAAGGCCGGCCCTTCCGGCTCGAGCACGTCGTGACCCACTCGATCGGCGTCGATCGTCACCGCGCCGAGTCTTCCCAGCGTCTCGCTGATCGTCGACTTGCCGGAACCGATGCCGCCGGTCACTACCCATACCTCGGCCATGCCCCTGACGGTATCGCATCGGTCGGGTGGTTCCGGGTGTGTCAATGGCGGCGCCGCCCATCGCGGTGCTCCCGGTACCTCTGCGGATCGATTCGCACCACCGGCCGTGCACCGCGCCGTTCCACCTCGACGAATCCCGCCCGGAGGAACATCGAAAGGGTCCCCACGAAGAGGCCCGCCGCGCCCGGTCGTGCTCCTTCTTCGACGTCGATCGGATGACCGGCGACGTAGTGCGCGCCGCGGTCGAACGCGAAGCCGACCGCCTCTCCCAGGAGCCCCGACGCGATTCCGTGCCCTCGCTCGCGCGTGGGGATGTAGAAGCAGTTCACCACCCAGCCTGGATCGGCGAAGTCGAGCGGCCCGTTGACCCGGGCCCTGGGCGACATCATGCGGGCGTATCGTTCCCTCGGCCCCACCGCGACCCATCCCACCGGTCGGTCCTCCTCGTAGGCGAGGATCCCGGGTGCGGAGCCCTCGGCGCACAGCGTCTCCAGCACGCTCCGTCGCTCATCCGGCGTGGCCCGGTCGAACTGCGGGCCGGTGAGGACCCACCATGTGCACCAACAGTTCGAGTACGCGCCGTTGGGCCCGAAGAGGCTCCTCACGTCGTCCCACCGGTCGGCGGTCGCCGGGGAATAGGAGAGTCGTTGCGACATCCTGTCAGTCTCGCGCAGTCCCCTGCGCGGTGCCCACGAGCGCGACGACCCCCTCCCTGGAGGTGTCCTGTCGGGGCCCTGCGTGGCGTAATTCGGAGGGCACTCCCTCGATGCCGTCTACCCTTCCCGCCCAATGCGTTGGTCTCAAGCGTTCATCCCCACCCTCCGCGACGATCCGGCCGAGGCAGAGGCGGTCAGCCACCGTCTGCTCGTGCGCGCCGGATTCGTGCGGCAGCTGTCCTCCGGCCACTACTCGATGCTGCCGCTCGGTCAGCGAGTCAGGGCCAAGGTCGATCGGATCATCCGAGAGGAGATGGACTCCATCGGCGGACAGCAGTTCCATCTCCCTGCGCTTCATCCCGCCGAGCTGTGGAAACGGTCCGGGCGCTGGGAGGCGATGGGGGACGAGATGTTCCGCCTCGTCGACCGCAAAGGCACGGACAACTGCCTGGGAATGACGCACGAAGAGGTGTTCGCGCTGCTCGCCACAGAGCTCTTCTCGTATCGCCAGCTTCCGCAGGTCTGGTACCAGATCCAGACCAAGTTCCGCGACGAGCCCCGCCCCAAGTCGGGGGTGCTGCGGGTCCGGGAGTTCACGATGAAGGACTCCTACTCGCTCGACGTCGACACGGCGGGCCTCGACGCCGCCTTCGACAAGCACCACTCCGCCTATGTGGCCATCTTCACCCGGTGCGGCCTCGAGGCGGTGGACGTCGAAGCCTCCTCTGGTGCGATGGGCGGGTCGCAGTCCGTCGAGTTCATGGTGCGGAGTTCCGCGGGCGAAGACTGGATCATCACCTGCGAATCGTGTGGCTACCGCGCCAACCTCGAGAGGGCCACATCTGCGGTGGCGCCGGTCTCCGATCCGGATGCCGTCCCACTGCCCGAGCGCTTTCCCACGCCGGGTCTGCGCACCATCAAGACTCTGGCGGAGGCCCATCCCGAGCGGGCGGCGCCGGATCGCCAGATCAAGACCCTCGTGTACCTGCTCGATGGGGTGCTGACGCTGGTGCTGCTCAGAGGCGATCACGACCTGCAGGAACAGAAGCTGCAGGACGCAACGGGTGCGATCGACATCCGTCCCGCCCACGCCGAGGAGATCCGCGAAGCGCTCGGTGCCGACCCGGGCAGCCTGGGAGCGGTCGGTGTGACCGAATATCGAGTCATCGCCGACCTCCCCCTGCAGGGGCGGCGCGGCATGGTGACCGGTGCCAACGAGGACGACTTCCACCTCGCAAATGTCGACGTCGAACGAGACATCGCCGTCGAGCAGTTCGCCGATCTCCGGGAGGTCAAGGCCGGGGAGGCGTGCACCGTCGACGGCGGCCGCCTCGATTCCTGGAAGGGGATCGAAGTGGGGCACATCTTCAAACTCGGGACCAAGTACTCGATCGCCATGGAGGCCAACGTCCAGGACGAGGAAGGCGCGTCGCATCCGATCGTGATGGGGTCATACGGCATCGGGTTGGAGCGTCTTATGGCGGCCGCGGTCGAATCCTCGAACGACGAGCGCGGCATCGTATGGCCGATGTCGATCGCCCCGTTCGAAGTGGTGATCACCACGCTGCGCGCCGACGACGAACGGGTCGCCTCCGCAGGAGAGGCGCTCTACCGGGCCCTGGCCGCCGAAGGCGTCGACGTGATCTACGACGACCGCTCGGAGCGTCCCGGTGTGAAGTTCGCAGACGCCGAGCTGGTCGGGATCCCGCTGCGCGTCACGCTCGGACCCAAGGGGCTCGAGGCGGGAGAGGTCGAGTTGACCGCCCGGCGCGGGCTCGAGACCCGCCCGGTTGCGCTCGATGCGGTCGTCGCAGAAGTCGTCGGCCTGGTGGTCGAAGGGCGCCGTCGGGGGGCGTGATCAGTCGGTGATCCGCCCCGGATCCGTGTAGATCACCATCGACGAGCCGCGGGCGAACCCGACCAGGCTCATCCCCATCTCTTCGGCGAGGTCGACGGCCAGCGACGACGCGGCCGACACGCCGACGACGATCGGGATTCCGGCAACCGCCGCCTTCTGCACGATCTCGAAGGAGATCCTCCCCGAGACGCACAGCACGGCCGGACCGAGAGGCCACCGGCGCCGGGCGAGCTCGCCGATCGCCTTGTCGACGGCGTTGTGGCGGCCGACGTCCTCCGCCACCGACTCGACCGACGCGCCGGCGTCGAAGATCGCTGCGGCGTGAATGGCGCCGGTGGCGTCGAAGGCCGGTTGGAGCGCGCGCAGCTGGGCGGGGAGGGCACCGATCACCCCGGTGGAGACGAGGGGTCCGGCGGATGGGGCACCGCGGGCGGCGACCCTGACCGCGTCGATGGAGGCCTTTCCGCACACGCCGCAGGATGACGTCGTGTAGGTGTTGCGGCGAAACCGCTCCGGGTCGATCTCCACTCCCGGGGAGAGCACGATCCGGTATCGGTCTCCCTCACCCTCAGGCACGAGTCCCTCGAACTCGGCGGGCGCCAGGATGATCCCCTCCGTGAGACAGAACCCGAGCGCCAGAGACTCGTCGTCTCCCGGGGTGCGCATCAGCACCGCGATCGGCACCCGGCCGAGCCGGAACTCGACCGGCGCCTCGACGACAAGGTGGTCGGCCTCGGTGCTCGATCGCCCGCCTTCCACCCGGGTGACGCGTCTCGTCGTGGTGTCCACGGTCATCCAGCCTACGACCCCGGCCGGGTCGGGGGGGCGATCCGGCCGGCCCGCCCTTGCCAATGGGCGGCTGGCGCTGTGTGGATGGAGGTGGCATTGTTCGAGGCGACCGACGGGAGATCCATGCGAGTTCACAACTTCGGGGCCGGTCCATGCACCTTGCCGGTGTCCGTGCTGGAGGATGTTCGCCGGGAATTCCTCGACTTCGAAGGCTCGGGCATGTCGCTGATCGAACTCAGTCATCGCAGCGACACCTATGAACGGGTACACCGGGCGGCGATCTCCCTGGCCCGCTCGGTGGCTCAGGCCCCCGACGACTTCGAGGTGCTCTTCATCCAGGGTGGTGCCACCCTCCAGTTCTCGATGGTTCCGATGAACCTGCTGAACGCAGGCGCGGCCGCGGGCTATGTGGTCTCGGGGTCCTGGGGCAAGAGGGCATACAGCAACGCCGTTCGCCACGGAGATGCCTACGTGGCCTACGACGGAGCGCCACACGGATACACCCGGATGCCCGCGGCGCACGAGGTCGAGGTGGCACCGGGTACCCGGTATGTCCATGTCACCACCAACGAGACGATCGGGGGGATACGGATGGTGCACCTCCCCGAGACCGACGTCCCCCTCGTGGCGGACATGTCGTCTGAGTTCCTCGCCCGCCCCATCGACTGGGACCGCCATGACCTCGTCTACGGAGGCGTTCAGAAGAACCTCGGTCCGTCGGGGATGGCCCTGGTGTACCTGCGCCGGTCGGCGATGGATGATGCCGCCGAAGGTCTCGGCGACTATCTCGACTACCGATTCCACGCCTCCAGCGACTCGCTCGGCAACACACCGGCGATGTTCTCGATCTACGTGATGGGGAAGGTCCTGGCGCGTCTGTCGGATGCCGGGGGAGTGGAAGGTCTGGAGCGGGCATCGTCGGACAAGGCCCGTCTCGTCTACTCCGCAATCGACGAGTCGGGAGGCTTCTATCGCAGTCCCGTCGAGGTGGGAGACCGCAGCCACATGAATGTGGTGTTCCGTCTGCCGAGCGAGGATCTCGAGTCGCGATTCGTGGCGGATGCGGAGGCCGCCGGGCTCGTCGGGTTGAAGGGCCATCGCAGCGTGGGCGGATGTCGGGCATCTCTCTACGCCGCGCTCGAGCCGGCATCCGTGGAGCGGTTGGTGGAGTTCATGGCCGACTTTCGGGCCGCGGTCGGCTGAGCGGAGACTCGCCTCCGTCCCTGTGTCGCTGACCCCGGGCGGTGCCTATACTCATGCTCACATTCGAGGCTCTGCTGTGAGGTGGGCGCCCAGCCCGCCTCTTTTCGTGTGAGGTCTCGAAGGTGAATGGAGAAGGCTTTTGAGCAGGACGTACGGTACGGATGGCGCCCATCGACACATTGTGGGATCGGATCGAACGATGGCTCGCGGCCGAGGACCTCGAACTCGATGATCTCGAGCTCAAGGGATCGGGCCGCGGTCTGACCGTGCGCGTCGTGGTGGACGGGGATGGTGGTGTGGACCTCGATCGCATCACCGAGTTGAGCCGGGGTATCTCTCGCATGCTGGACGACGAGCCGGACCTGGACGATTCATACCGGCTCGAGGTGAGCTCGCCCGGCCTGGAGCGCCGGCTCAGGCGCCCCCGCCACTACGAGAAGGCCATCGGCCGCGAGGTGGCGGTGAAAGCGCGGTCCGAAGGGGTGACGATCGCCGCGAAGGGCCTGCTGAAGGCCGCAGATGGAGAGGCGGCGTCGATCGAAGCCGAAGACGGATCCACCCATCGGATCCGCTACGAAGACGTAGTGTCGGCGCGTACGGTGTTCCGGTGGGAGAAGTCGCCCAAGCCGGGGAAGAAGTGAGGAAACGGTCATGAAGATCGACTTTCAGGTCATGGAGGCACTCGAACTGCTCGAACGCGAGCGCGGGGTGCCGGTCGACACCATCCTGGACGCGCTCGCCAACGCACTGGTTTCCGCCTACAAGCGCAGTCCGGGCGCGGCGGAGGAGGCGAGGGTCACCATCGACCCGGATTCGGGTGACATCATCGTGTATGCCCAGGAACTCGACGAGGACGGGAATGTCACTCGCGAGTGGGAGGACACCCCAGAAGATTTCGGGCGCATCGCCGCTCAGACCGCCAAGCAGGTGATTGCCCAGCGCCTGCGCGAGGCCAAGCGCGAGCAGGTGTTCGACGTCTACGAGGGCCGCGAGGGCGATCTGGTCACCGGCATCGTGCAGCAGGTGGACAACCGCTACGTGATCCTCGACCTGGGTGATGCCGAGGCGATCATGCCGGGTTCGGAGCGCATCCCGTACGAGAGGCTCGAGCGCGGCAACCGGGTCAAGGCACTCATCCTCGAGGTCCGCAACGAGGGCAAGGGCCCCCAGATCGTGGTGAGCCGCAGCCATCCGGATCTCGTCCGGCGATTGCTCGAACTCGAGGTTCCAGAGCTCGTCGACGGAACGATCGAGATCAAGACGATCGCTCGAGAGCCAGGGCACCGGACGAAGATCGCGGTCCTCAGCAACGACGCCAATGTCGATCCGAAGGGGGCATGCGTTGGAGCGCGGGGGTCCCGGGTCCGGCAGGTGGTGAACGAGCTGCGCAGCGAGAAGGTCGACGTGGTCCAGTATCGCGACGACATGCCGCAGTTCATCGCGGAGGCGCTGGGGCCGGCCAAGGTGAAAGAGGTCCGCATCGACGAAGAGACGATGACCGCCGAGGTGATCGTGTCCGAGCACCAGCTTTCGCTGGCGATCGGCAAGGAAGGCCAAAACGCCCGACTTGCCGCCCGTCTGTCCGGCTACAAGATCGACATCCGCTCCGACGCCCCCATCGTGCCTGAAGTCGAGGTGCCGGCCGAGGTGCCGGCCGAGGTGCCGGCCGAGGTGTCGGCCGAGTCTGACCAGGCCGGTGTCGCCGTCGAGGAGGCAGTGACCGAGGAATCGGAGTCGGACGCCGACACGGCTAGCGTCGCAGACGAGGGCCCGGAGGCCGCGGCAGGCCAGGATTCAGAAGAAGAGTGACGACGAACGCAGCGACGGAGTGAGCGTGGCGAAGGTACGTATCTACGAGATTGCGAGGGAACTCGACCTCGAGTCGAAGGACGTGTTGAGCGTCGCTGTGGAACTCGGCGTGGAGGTCAAGACGGCGTCTTCGGGCGTGGAAGCGAGCGACGCCGACCGGATCAAGGCCGCCTTGGGCGCTGCCGCAGCCGAGCCCCAGCCGGAGAAGGCCCAGCCGGTGAAGGCCCAGCCGGTGAAGGCCCAGCCGGTGAAGGCCCAGCCCGAGAAGAAGGCCCAGCCGGTGAAGGCCCAGCCCGAGAAGGCCCAGCCGGTGAAGGCCCAGCCGGAGCCCCAGCCCCAGCCGGTGAAGCCCCAGCCCGAGAAGAAGGCCCAGCCGGAGCCCCAGCCCCAGCCGGAGCCCCAGCCCCAGCCGGAGCCCCAGCCCCAGCCGGAGAAGGCCCAGCCGGAGAAGGCCCAGCCGGAGCCCGAATCGGTGGAGCAGGCCGTCGACATCGTCTCGGTGACTGCCGGGATCACGGTGGCGGATTTCGCACAGGCCATCGGCCAGTCGACCGGGGCGGTTGTGAAGGCACTTCTCACCCGCGGCCGTATGGCCGCCGCCGGCACGGAGATGCCTCAGGACGCGATGGAAGCAGTCGGCGAGGAGTTCGGCTTCATCGTCGACATCGAGCCGGCGCCGGCGGAGCCTGCGGGTCCTGCGACCGAGGCGATGCCGACCTTCGACGACGCCGAGGCCGATCTGGTGTCGCGTCCACCTGTCATCACCGTCATGGGGCACGTCGACCATGGGAAGACCTCGCTGCTCGACCGGATTCGCCAGGCGAACGTGGTCGATGCCGAGGAGGGTGGGATCACCCAGCACATCGGTGCGTATCAGGTCGAGGTGGGCGGCAACAGGCTCACGTTCATCGACACCCCCGGCCACGAGGCGTTCACCACCATGCGGGCGCGAGGCGCCGAGGTGACCGACATCGTCGTGCTGGTGGTGGCGGCGGACGACGGGGTCATGCCCCAGACGATCGAGGCCATCAGCCACACCAAGGCCGCAGGGGTCGAGATGGTCGTCGCCATCAACAAGTGTGATCTCCCGGCGGCCGATCCGCTGCGGGTCCGGACCGAACTCACCCAGCACGGTGTGATCGTGGAGGAACTCGGCGGCGACGTTCCGTCGGTAGAGGTGTCTGCCGCCACCGGAGACGGTCTCGAGCAGTTGCTCGAGGTGCTCGATCTGATCGCACAGTTGCAGGAGTTCAGGGCGAATCCCAAGCCCGCGGCGGTCGGGGTCGTCATCGAATCGCAGCTCGATCCCGGGATGGGTCCGACGGCGACGGTCATCGTCAAGCGCGGCACCCTCACCCAGGGTGACTCGTTCGTCGCCGGAGCGGTGCCGGGTCGGGTCCGTGCGATGATGGACCACGAGGGCAACCGCCTGAAGTCCGCGGGCCCCAGTACGCCGGTTCTCATCATGGGTTGGTCCGAGGTTCCCACTGCCGGCGACATCATGGAGGCCGTCGGCAACGACAGAGAAGCGCGGGCAATCGCTGCGGAGCGAGCGGAAGCCCTGAAATCCGAGACGCAGGGAAGCCTTTCGGCTCGCGACCGGCTCCAGACGCTCCTCGATCAGTTGCGGGCGGAGGACACCGAGCTGCGAGTGGTCCTCAAGGCGGACGCACATGGCTCGCTCGAGGCTCTCAAGGACTCGCTCGCCAAGATCACCCGCGAGGACGCCCGGATCGACATCGTTCACGGTGCCGTGGGAGGCATCAACGAGAACGACGTCACGCTGGCCGAGGTCACCGGGGCCGTCGTCGTTGGCTTCAACGTGCGACCGGATCCCAAGGCCAGACGCGCTGCCGAACAGCAGGGCATCGAGGTGCGGACATACGGCATCATCTACGAGCTGCTCGATGAACTCGAGGCGATGCTCGTCGGCCAGCTCGAACCGGACACCGAAGAGGTCGTGCTCGGCTCTGCGGAGATCAGAGCGCTCTTCCGCGTGCCCCGGGCCGGCACGATCGCCGGGTGCTACGTGACCGAAGGGGTGATGCAGCGTGGGGCGAGAGCGCGCCTGCTGCGCGACGGCGTCGTCGTCCACAACGGTCGCATCGGCTCGCTCCGTCGGTTCAAGGACGACGTGCGCGAGGTGGCGTCCGGTTTCGAGTGCGGCATCGGGCTGGAGGGCTACAACGACGTCAAGGAAGGCGACATCATCGAGGCCTACACCACCCGCGAGGTGCCCCGCACCTGATGCAGGTGGCCGCGCTCCGCTTCGAGCTGCACATCCCCGAGAGCCGCTCGCTCAAGGCGAAACGGAGCGTGGTGCGCCCGATCGTCGAGGGTCTTCGGCGGAAGCTGTCTGTCAGCGTGTCGGAGGTCGATCACCACGACACATGGCAGCGCGCTGCCATCGGCGTGGCGGTGGTGGCGCCGGATGCGGGGCATCTGGAGCAACTCCTCCAGGCGATCCACGACTACGTTGACCGTCACGAACCCGAGGTGGTGGTGCTCGAGGTGTCGGTGGCGTACCTGGAGGAGCCTGGATGAGCAAGCCCCCATATCCCCGGACCCGAAGGGTGAACTCGATCGTCCACCAGGTGATCGCCGAGGAGGTCGAGCGGCTGAAGGATCCTCGTCTGGGATTCGTCTCCATCACCGGTGTCGACACGGCGCCGAACTTCCGGAATGCGACGGTGTACTTCTCCACGCTCCCACTCGAACACGCCGAGGAGACCATGGAGGCTCTCCGGGCGGCGGCGCCGCGGCTGCGCCGCATCCTGGGGGAGCAGGTGAGACTGAAGTACACCCCGGCCTTGACCTTCGAATTCGACCGTGGAGTGGCGGAGGGCGATCGGATCGACCGGCTTCTCCGCAATCTCGACATGGGGGAATCCGATGACGATTGAGCCGGAGAAGCTCGAACGCGCCGCCCGCACGATCGCCGACGCTTCCGTCGTCGGCATGGCCTGTCACATCGGCCCGGATGGCGACGCCCTCGGATCCATGCTGGGTATGGCGGTTGCCGCGGCGGGGGCAGGCAAGAAGGTGTTTCCATCGTTCGGGGAGCCGTTCACCGTGCCCGAGACGTTCCGCTTTCTCCCGGTGCACGTACTGGTGCCCCCGGCGGCGATGCCGGCAGAACTGGATGTCTTCGTGACCTTCGATGCCGGCTCCGCAGACCGTCTCGGGGAGCTCGAGGTATTCGTCGAGAGGGCAGGCGAGGTGGTGGTGATCGATCATCACGTCACCAACGAGGGGTTCGGCACACACGACCTGATCGATGGCCAGGCAGCGGCCACTGCCGAGATCGTGGTCGAGTTGCTCGACGTGCTGGGGTGGAAGCTGACCCCGGAGGTGGCGATGTGCCTTCACACGGGCCTGGTCACCGACACGGGGCGCTTCCAGTACTCCAACACCGCACCCGCCACCCTCGAGACCGCTGCCCGCCTCGTCGCCGCAGGTGCCAGCCCGGAGGTGATCGGTCGGCACGTCTACGAGGAGGCACCGTTCGGCTACCTGAAGGTCGCCGGCGCAGCGCTGTCTCGCGCCCAGCTCGACCCGGCGCGGCGGCTGGTGTGGACCGTGATGACCCAGGACGACCTCGATCGAGCGGGTATTGCGCTGGATGAGACCGATCCACTGATCGACGCCCTGCGGGTGGCCCGCGAGTCCGACGTCGCGTTGCTGCTGAAACACCTCGGGCCGAATCGCGTGAAGGGAAGCCTTCGGTCGCGGGGCAGGGTCGACGTGGGAGCGATCGCCGTCGCACTCGGCGGAGGGGGGCACCACAACGCGGCAGGATTCACGTTCGAGGGAACCCCGGACGATGTGGTGCGCGCCGTGTGCGAGCGTCTGGAACCGGCGGGTGACTGACGGCTTTCTGGCGGTCGACAAGCCGTCAGGGATCACGTCGCACGATGTGGTCGCCCGCGTCCGCAAGGCCACCGGCATTCGGCGGGCGGGTCATGCGGGCACGCTCGACCCGATGGCGACGGGACTGGTGGTGGTGGGCCTGGGTCGGGCGACCCGCCTGATCCGGTTCGTCCAGGATGCCGACAAGGAGTACCTGGCCACCGCCCGGTTCGGGGTTGCCACCGACACGCTCGATGCCGACGGGGTGGAGACCGGCCGCGACCCGATGGACGTCACCTTCGAGCAGGTGGCCGACGCGGCCCACTCGCTCACCGGCGTCATCGATCAGATTCCCCCGATGGTGTCGGCGCTCAAGGTGGACGGCCGCAGGCTGTACGAGCTCGCTCGTGAAGGCACGGAGGTCCATCGCGAGGCGCGACCGGTGACGGTCCACTCGCTCGAGGTCCTCGAAGTCGGCGCGGGTCCGTTCCCGGACGTCAGGCTTCGGGTGGTGTGCGGGAAGGGGACGTATGTCAGGGTGCTGGCAGACGACCTCGCCGGGAGACTCGGCGGGCACGCCCATCTCGTCTCGTTGCGGCGAACGCGTACCGGCATGTTCTCCGTCGATGAGCACGCCATCACCGTCGAGCAACTCGCCGACGGCTGGAGGGGGGCCGTCGTCTCGCCCTCCGATGCGCTCGCCGCGTTGCCGGCGATCGAGGTCGACGAAGCCGGGGCGACCGCGGTCGGCCACGGCCGTTCGCTTCCCCCCGGCGGGCACCCCCCTGGCACCCATCTCCGCGTGATCGATGGAGATGGCAGACTGCTCGCCGTGTTTCGCTCCGATCCGGATGCAGTGCGACCCGAAGTGGTACTCGGATGACCAGGCTGCTGCGAGGTGATCCGCTGACGTGGCCGGTCAGGCCGGGCGGCTCGGCGGTGGCGATCGGTGTGTTCGACGGCGTTCACCGCGGACATCGGGCCGTGATGCGGCGACTCTCGCTTCAGGCTCACGAGGCCGGGCTGGAGTCGATTGCCCTCACATTCGATCCGCATCCGTTGGAGTTCCTGGATCCGGATCGGTCGCCTCACCTCCTGACATCGGTCGACCGGCGGGCGGAGTTGCTCGGAGAGTGCGGGGTGGATGTGGTCGGTGTCCTGGCGTTTCCACAGATTCGCGACCTCGACCCGGCCGTCTTCGCCGTGGAGATCCTCTCGCTGCGGCTCAACGCCAAGCTGGTGGCGGTGGGCGCCAATTTCCGGTTCGGACGGGACCGGCAGGGTGACACCGACCTGCTGAGCCGGGTGGGGGAGGAGCGCGGCTTCGAGGTCGAGGTGGTCGATCTGGTGGGATCCGATGATGGTGAGATCGTGTCTTCTTCCCGGATCCGGGCGCTCGTCGCGGCGGGGCTGGTGGAGGACGCCGCCAATCTCCTGGGCCATCCCTTCGAGGTGAGCGGACCGGTGATCCACGGAGACGCCCGCGGCCGCGGCATCGGGTTCCCGACCGCCAATCTCCACATCCCGGAGCGCATGGCCATTCCCGCCGACGGGGTCTACGCGGCCTGGGCGCATTGGGAGGACACGTTCTGGCCCGCCGTGGTGAACATCGGCGTGCGTCCGACGTTCGGCCTCGACCGGCGCACGGTCGAGGCCCATCTGATCGACTTCGACGGGGATCTCTACGGGGTGTCGCTTCGGCTGTCGTTCGTGGAACGGCTGAGGGAGGAGCGCACCTTCGATGGAGTGGAGGCCCTCGTCGGCCAGATCGCGATCGACCGTGACCGGGCCCGGGCGATCCTCGGCACGCCATGACGAGGCTTCGGCACGGATCGGCCTCGCACTATGAGCAGGAATTCGGGTTCAGCCGCGCGGTCAGGGTCGGGAACCGGGTCGAGGTGGCCGGTACCGCCCCTATTCCTCAGGACGGAGGACGACCACCCGTCTCGGCGCACGATCAGATGCTGCTGTGCGGCCGGATCGCCCTCGACGCGATCGAGGCATTGGGAGGCTCTGTCGTCGATGTCGTGCGCACCCGGGTGTACGTCGTCGATGCATCCGACTCCGAAGAGATCGGTCGAGCCCATCGCCTGGTATTCGGAGAGGCGATGCCCGCCGCCACCATGGTGGTGGTGGCGGGACTGCTCGATCCGGGGTGGAGGGTCGAGATCGAGGTCGAGGCCCTCATCGGGGAACGCTGAGCGTCTTTCGACGCTCGAATTCGCCCGGGCCACGCAAGCTGGTAGTCTGACGTCGTTCCTTCTTCTCGAGATTCGGGTTTCACGCGCATGAAGACGACGCAAGAGATCATCTCCGAGTTCGGGACCCACGACTCGGACACCGGTTCGCCGGAGGTCCAAGTGGCGATCCTGACCGAGCGGATCAATCACCTCACGGACCACCTCCGTGAGCACAAGCACGATCACCACAGCAGGCGCGGCCTGCTGATGCTGGTCGGCAAGCGGCGGCGGCTGCTCAACTACCTGAAGCGTCAGGACGTCGAGCGCTACCGGCGTCTCATCGCGGCGCTCGGCTTGCGCCGCTGATTCAGGGTTTCGGCGGAGCGGAGATCCCGCTCGCCGATGTGTGGCGGAGACGCCACGTCGCGGAAGCCCCGCGAGACGTTCCGGGAAGAACCCGGGATCACGGACCGAGGTCCGACACACCAACCGAGCCGATGGCCGGTTGCTAGTTGCGACTCCTGAGACATCTCCACCTCAGGAGTGACCACTGGTAACGGGTCCGGCTCCAGACATCAAAGGAGAATCCGTGTCAGAAATCACGGTTTCGGGAGAGGTCGGCGGCAAGTCCGTGTCCTTCTCCACCGGCAAGCTCGCCGGACAGGCTGACGGCGCAGTCGTCGCCACACTCGGCGGAGTAGAGATCCTCGTCGCTGCCACCGCCGCCAAGACCATGCGTGAGGGAATCGATTTCTTCCCCCTCACCGTCGACTTCGAGGAGCGGATGTACGCCGTTGGCCGCATTCCCGGCTCGTTCTTCCGGCGGGAGGGAAGGCCGAGTGAACAGGCCATCCTCACGTGCCGCCTCGTAGACCGGCCGCTGCGTCCTTCTTTCAAGGACGGGTACCGCTGTGAGACCCACGTGGTCATGACGTCGCTCGCCGTCGACGACGAGAACCCGTTCGACGTCGTTGCGCTCAACGGCGCCTCGGCGGCGCTCTCGGTGAGCTCGATCCCCTTCGAGGGGCCGATCGCCGGAGTGCGGATCGCGCTCAAGGACGGTGAATGGATTCCGTTCCCCACCCACGACGACCTCGACCACTCCGTCTTCGAGATGGTGGTGGCCGGCGGACGTGGTTCCGACGGCGGCATCGACATCATCATGGTCGAGGCCGGTTCCACCCCGGATGGCATCCGCCTCATCGAAGGCGGTGCGGTCGCATCCGACGAAGAGACCGTCACCCGGGGTCTCGAGGAGTCCAAGCAGTACATCGCCCAGCTGGTCGATCTCCAGTTGGAGCTGGCGTCCAAGGTCGAAAAGAAGCACGTCGAGTGGCCCGTGGCCATCGACTACCAGGACGACGTACGCCAGCGTGTGGACGCCGCCGCCCGGCCCAGGCTGGCAGAGGTGATCACCATCGCCGGCAAGGCCGAACGGTCGGAAGCCGAGACGGCGGCATGGGAGGCGACGCTCGCCGACCTGGCGTTCGCCGAAGACGATGCAGACTCGATGGCCCAGGCCAAGCGGGCGTTCAAGGCGATCATGAAGGACATGATGCGCGCCCGGGTGGTGGACGAGGGCGTGCGCCTCGACGGTCGGGCTCCGACCGACATCCGTTCGCTCTCCGCCGAAGTGGGAGTCGTCGGGAGGGCTCACGGGTCGGGTCTCTTCCAGCGAGGCGAGACCCAGGTGATGAACATCACCACGCTCGGCATGCTCAAGATGGAGCAGATGCTCGACACCCTCGGCATCGAAGAGTCCAAGCGGTACATGCACCACTACAACTTCCCGCCGTTCTCCACCGGCGAGGTGGGCTTCATGCGCGGCCCGAAGCGCCGCGAGATCGGCCACGGCGCTCTCGCCGAGAAGGCCGTGCATCCGGTGATCCCCACGCCGGACGAGTTCCCATACGCGCTCCGGCTCGTGTCCGAGGTGCTGTCGTCCAACGGTTCGACCTCCATGGCCTCGGTCTGTGCCTCCACGCTGTCGCTGATGGACGCGGGTGTGCCGATCGCGGCCCCGGTGGCCGGCATCGCCATGGGCTTGATCGAGCGGGACGGGAAGTACACCACCCTGACCGACATCCTCGGAGCGGAAGACGCGCTGGGGGACATGGACTTCAAGGTGGCCGGGACCGCTGAGGTGATCACTGCACTGCAGCTCGACACCAAGCTGTCCGGCTTGCCATCCGACGTGCTGGCTTCCGCCCTGCGGCAGGCCAGGGAGGCGAGGCTGCAAATCCTCGACGTGATGCGGTCGGCCATCGCCGAGCCGCGTGCCGAGCTGAACCCGTACGCCCCCCGCATTCAGGCGGTCGAGATCCCCAAGGACAAGATCGGCGAGGTCATCGGTCCGAAGGGCAAGGTCATCCGCGAGCTCGAGGAGGAGACTGGCGCCACCATCGAGATCGAGGAGCAGGGGCCGATCGGGATCGTGCGCATCGCCTCGAGCGACGCAGACGCGCTCGCGGCGGCCGTGGAGCGGGTGAAGATGATCGCCTTCCCGCCGGAGCCCGACCTGGGAGCCGAATACGACGGCGAGGTGGTGAACATCACCAAGTTCGGTGCGTTCATCAACATCCTCCCCGGTCGGGATGGGCTTCTTCACATCTCGCGTATCGACTCGGAACGTCGGGTCGAGCGGGTCGAGGACTACCTCGAGCTGGGCCAGAAGCTGAAAGTCCGCCTCCGCGAGGTCGACGACAAGGGCAAGCTGAGTCTCGAACTGGTCGAGCCCCTGACCCCGTCCGAGGCCGCCCTCCAGCGACCGGCGTCCGATGCGCCGCGACGTGACGACCGGGGCGACCGTGGTGACCGGGGAGACCGTGGTGACCGGGGAGACCGGGGTGACCGGGGTGACCGGGGTGACCGGGGCCGCGATCGGGATCGTGGACGGGGCGGCGACCGCAATCGGGCCGGCGGTGGCCGGGATGGCCGCGACGATCGTCCCCGTCAGCCCGCCCCTGCCGGGGACGGCGGCGAGCGGCGTCGTCCGGCCAAGTCGTTCGACGAGGTTCTCGACGAGCTGTGAACACGTGATCCGTGAGGCCGTCCCCCCGACGGGGGTGGCCGGTGTTGAGCAAGGAGGGTCGCCCCCGGGCGACCCTCCTTCTCGTATGGGGCGCGACCACCTCGCTCCATCCGTGCCCGGGCCAGAGTGCACCGTCGGTCAGGGGGCGGGCATGCTCCGGGCGAGGAACGACGCCATCTGGTCGCGACGCACCGGTTGGAACGGGCAGTAGCGGAGTGGGTCGACGCCACAACCGGCGGTGATCCCCGCCGCCAGCAGAGCTTCGGCCTGCGGGGCGTACCAGGAATCGACGGGAACGTCGACGAAGGCTCCGGTGGGAGCGGTGGGGGCCGGGAGGGCCAAGGCCCGCGTCAGGAACACGGCCATCTCGGCTCTGGTCACCGTGGCATGTGGGCGGAAGGTTCCGTCGGTGTATCCAACGGTGATCTCCAACTCGGCGATTCGTTCGACCGCCGGCGCGTACCACGCGTCCGCCGGGACGTCGGGGAACCTGCCCTGGTGGGTCCATCCTTCGAGCGGCACGCCGAGCGCCCGAACGAGGAACGCAGCCATCTCTGCTCGGGACACGAGCGCCGAGGGGCAGTAGCGGTCGTTCGAAGGCGGATCGCACCCGGCGGTGATCCCCCGTGCAGCGATCGTCTCGATGTCCGGCTCGTGTGGGTTGCCGTCATCGTCGACGAATCGGCCGGCGTAGAGGCCATCGGTGATCCGGAGGTGGAAGCGGCCCAGCTGGTCGGTCAGCACGCTCCACTGCCAGCTGCCCAGCGTCGACGACTGCCCGGGGCCGAGCACGTGGGACGTGTCCGTTCGGCTGACAGGGGCCGGTGCGGGCGAGATCCGGGTGTCCAACCCCCAGCACGGCTCTCCCTCGAGCCAGGAGGCGGTCGGCTCGCAGGCGGTGGGCCGGGAGTCCACGACATACGCCTCGACGCCATGCGCGGCGAGCTCGATGTCCCAGCCGACCGGACTGCGCAGCCCGAACGTGTAGGTGAATCCCTCCGCCAGCGGAATGGCCACCAATTCGTAGCCCTGGCCGCCGATGGGCTCGAGGCGGTAGGTGTGGGTGCCGCCGGCATAGAGCGCCACCTCTTCGGGGTCGATCCATCCGGCGGCGTACCGGTTGTATGCGTGGGTTCCCACCGGCGCCCCGTCGAGCGCACCTGCGCTCATGACGTCCACGACGTTGTCGTACTCGTTGATGAACTCGTCTCTGGCGAGCAGGCCTCCGTAGCTGTGCGCCCA
Source organism: Acidimicrobiia bacterium (assembly GCA_036525795.1). Classification (GTDB taxonomy): domain Bacteria; phylum Actinomycetota; class Acidimicrobiia; order Spongiisociales; family ZC4RG35; genus DATCZS01. Next base: position 43,042 of record DATCZS010000135.1, read on the forward strand.
GCCGAGGGCGTGACCGATTTCGTGCGCCGCCACCAGGGTGCGAGCGTGCCGTGCCGGGGCCACTCCGGTCACGGCTCCCGCCCCGAGGACGATCCGGCGCAGGTTGTCCGGATATGAGCTCCAGCAGAGGTCGAACGGGGGACAGGTGCGACCGGGCGATCCGTATCCCTCCCCGTACCCACCGTCCGCCACGATGACGACCCCGCCAGGCGACGACGTCGACGCCCGTTGCACGGCGCGCTCGCAACCCGGGAGCAGGGTGAGGTTGCCGTCTGTCGGGATCACATCAGATGAGCTGACCGTCCCTCCTGCGCGGAAGACGGGCGCGTACCGGTTGGCGGACAGCCACAGGAAGTAGGGGGATATCGTCTGGTTGAGCAGCGCGGTGACCGCGTCGAGATCGACGTCCTCCGACCAGCCGGGAACGTCGCAGACCCACACCTCCCACTGATCCTCGCCCCCGCTGTAGACCCTCTGTATGGAGTCGCGATGCGGGACGAGGCGGATCGGGTCCTCGGCGTACGCGTCGGTCACGGCACCGGCCGGAAGAGCGGTCGAGAGCGCGAGCGCGCCGGTGAGAGCCAGAACGGTCGAGACGCGCCGGCTTCGCCACCAGAACCCTTCAGAACCCGCCATCATCTCCCCTCGGCGATGGCGTGACACGATGCCACCAGGGTTGACGATACCGGCGGGAGACCCCTGAGATGCGACTTGGTGTTCAGTCCGGCGACGGGAGCCTCCGGTAGGGCCGCGCCGGGCGGAACACGTCGGGCCCGTAGGTGTCGAGCATCGTCTGGTGATACTCGCTGAAGTTCCCCTCGAACCAGCGGACCCTGCCGGGGGCGCCGTCGTGCATCCTCGATTCCCCCTCGAACGCCAGGATGTGGGTGGCGATCCGGTCCAGGAACCAACGGTCGTGGGAGATCACGAGCACACAGCCAGGGAACGACTCGATCGCTTCCTCGAGCGCGCGCAGCGTGTCGACGTCGAGGTCGTTGGACGGCTCGTCTGCCAACAGCACGTTGCCGCCTCTGCGCAGCATCTTGCCGAGATGTACCCGGTTTCGCTCGCCACCGGAGAGGTCGCCGACCTTCTTCTGCTGGTCGGACCCCTTGAAGTTGAGCGACGCGACGTATGCCCTGGCGTTGACTTCGGCGGTACCGATCCGCAGCAGCTCGTTTCCGCCCGAGATCTCTTCGAACACCGTCTTGTCCGGGTCGAGGGCGTCGCGGGTCTGGTCCACGTAGGCGAGGTCGACGCTGGCACCGAGTTCGATGGAACCGGAGTCGGGCTGCTCCTGACCGGTGATCATCCGGAAGAGAGTGGTCTTGCCCGCGCCGTTGGCGCCGATGATCCCCACCACCGCCGCCGGAGGGATCGAGGCACTGAGGTCGTCGACGAGGAGCCGGTCGCCGTAGGCCTTGCCGAGGTGTTCGATCTCGATGACCTTGTCTCCGAGGCGCTGGGTGAATGGGATCGTGAGCTCCACGGACCTCTGGCGCTGTTCGACCGAGCTCGCCTCTGCCACGAGCCTCTCGTAGGCGTTGAGTCTGGCCCTTCCTTTCGCCTGCCGGGCACGCGGCGACATCCGCACCCAGTCCAGCTCGCGTTCGATGGTGCGGCGTCTGGCCGACGTTTCTCGCTCGTCCTGGGCGAGGCGGGACTGCTTCTGCTCGAGCCAGGCCGAGTAGTTCCCCTCGAACGGGTAGCCGCGGCCCTGATCCAGCTCGAGGATCCAGCCGGCCACGTTGTCGAGGAAATACCGATCGTGGGTCACCGCGATCACCGAACCCTGATACTCCGACAGGAATCGCTCGAGCCACGCCACAGACTCGGCGTCGAGGTGGTTGGTGGGCTCGTCGAGCAGGAGGAGGTCGGGCGAGGAGAGCAGGAGCCGGCACAGGGCCACCCGGCGTCGTTCGCCGCCGGAGAGGCGTGTCACGTCTCCGTCCGACGGGGGAACCCGAAGGGCATCCATCGCGATGGCGACCTTGCGATCGAGGTCCCATGCGCCGGAGGCCTCGATCCGGCGCTCGAGATCGGCCTGCCGTTCGCCCAGTGCGTCGTAGTCGGCATCGGGGTCTGCCCAGGCGGCGAGGACCGCGTTGTATTGGTCGATCAGGGCCTGGGTCTGGGCGACGCCGTCTGTGATGTTGCCGAGGACGTCCTTTTCGGCGTCGAGTTCCGGCTCCTGTTCCAGGATGCCGACCGTGTAGCCCTCCAGCAGTCGGGCCTCTCCGGTGTACTGCTGGTCGAGACCGGCCATGATCCTGAGCAAGGTCGACTTTCCGGCGCCGTTGTGGCCGAGGACCCCGATCTTGGCTCCATAGAAGAAGGACAGCGAGATGTCGCGGAGAACGTCTCGGTTCGGAGGGACGTGCTTGGAGCACTTGTACATCTGGTAGATGAACTCAGGCATGTCGGCGCCGAGGCTACCTGAGGGGATCGGAGACGATGCCGGCGGGCGCCGCGGGTGGCGCCATCGTCAGAGAAGAGCGGTGGGATCGACGATCCAGACCATCTCCTCGCCGAGATCCGCGCTCAAGGTCCGAACCGTGCGTGCCACGGCATCGTTCTCGCCGTCCCACACCACGATCGCCTCGGCGGCGTGGCGCCGGATCCACGCGTCGCGCCGGTTCTGGGCGGCTCCGGCCTGGTTGCGGTCCGGGGGCCGGGACTTCTGCAGCACGATGCTCGAATGCGCCTCGCCCATGAGCTCGTGAAAGCGCCTTCGGCTCTGGGCCGGCCACATCGAGTCGAACTCCGGGTAGGCGAGCACGGCGACGAACGGCACGGCCACCTCGATGGCTGCCTCGGCTCCGAGTGTCTCGGATCCCAGCCCCATCCCCGAGAGGACCACGAGGTCCGGGTGGAGCGATCGCTTGGCTGCGAGGACGTCGACCAGTCGCCGCCTGACCGCCCGGGCGGTCGGGTTGTCCTCATACCCGCCCAGCTCGGGCGGCCGGTGCCCGGTGACGACCAGCAGATGTCCGGGAGGAACCTCTCCCGAGGGCCGTTCGGGCGGTACCCGGGCGGCAGGCCGGTCCGCTCCGGCCACTTCCGGCGGAGGGCTCATACCCGACCGCGACTCGAGTCGGGCCGCGGCTTCGACCGCCAGTCGATCCGCCAGGTCGTTCCAGGTGTCACCCGAGTGGCCCTTGACCCATCGGAAGGAGAGGTCTCGCTCCTGGTACGTTGCGACGATGGGTTCCCACAGGTCGCGGTTGGCCACCGGCTCGCGGCGGCTGTTGACCCATCCCCTTCGCAGCCACGCCTCCCACCACCTGTCGCGGAAGCAATTCACCACGTAGGTCGAGTCGCTGATGATCTCGAGCGGTCCTTCGAGGGATCGAAGGACCTCCAGCACCGCGGTCAGTTCCATGCGCTGATTGGTGGTCGCAGGGTCGAATCCGGCTGCGAAGGGGCCGTCCGGCACCACCCACGCCCAGCCTCCTGGCCCGGGGTTGCCAGAGCAGGCACCGTCGGTGTAGACGATCTGGCGGGTGCTCACGGGCCGCATCATGCCAGAGGTGCCCGCCGCGAGTGGCATCATGCGCCGGTGTTCGGCCCCGTTCGCACGCTCACTTCCGCCCGGCCGGGCGCCAATCCCGCCGTCCTGGCCGCCACTGCCGCGGTCACGGGAGTGTTCTCGGCCACGCCGTTCCTCATCCCGGTCGTCGCGGTCCGTTTCGGCGTCACCGAAGGGACGGCCGGGTTGATCTCGGTGGCCCAGGTCGGCGGGTTCGCGGTCGCCAGCCTCGTGCTGCCTCGCCTGTGGAGTCCCGATGCCCGCATGTTCCGGATGGCGTTGGTCACCCTGGCGGTCGCCAACGCCGCCAGCGCACTGATGCCGGTCTTCCCCGGTCTGGTGGCGATGCGAACCGTCGCCGGGATCAGCTCCGGCGCCCTCGCCTGGATCGGGTGGGCGGACGCCATGCAGAGCAGCCGTTCGCTGGCTTCGATCTCGGCTGCCGGACCGCTGGCGGCCCTGACGGCGGCGCCCATCGTTGCGGCATTGGCCGGTTCGGGAATCGGGCCCGTGTTCGTCGCGCTCACCGCCACGGTGATCCCCGCCCTCCTCTTGCCTCCCCCCAACCCGCGGACTCAGAACCGTCGTGGCGAGCGCAGCCGGTCCCGATCGAATCGGGTGCTGCTCGGGGCGCTGTGGTTGACGACGTTCGCCGGCTCAGCCCTCTTCATCTTCGAGGCGGTCACCGCCCGCGAGGTGCTCGGGATGTCGGCTCTCGCCGTCTCGCTGGCGTTCTCGGCCAATGCCGCAGCCGGGTTGCTGGGTGCGAGACTGGCGAGCAGGCACCGGCGGCCGGGAGTGTTCCTCGCCACCACCGGCCCCGCCGCGCTGCTGACGGTGTTCGGGGGGCACGCGGTGTGGTTCTATCTGGGCATGGCCTGGTGGGGGTTCGCCTTCTGGATGGGAATCCCCGGGGTGATGGAGATGCTGGCGGCGCGGTCGCTGCAGCGCGGTGAGCGGGCGGGCGACGCCCAGGGCCTGATGGCCTTCGGGCGAACGCTCGGCCCGCTCCTCGGGGGGTCCTTGATCGACGCGGGTTCGCTGTCCGGGCTGGCGATGGTGGCCTCCAGCGGGCTCACGCTCTCCGGACTGATGGTGGTGGGAGTCCAGGAGGGAAGGGAACTCCTTCCCCCCACCGACGATCGTCTGACCATCTGAGGTCGGTGCCGCAGGGACGTAGCGCCTTCGGCCTGATAGAAATGCGGTGATGCCGGAGCTCCCAGACATCGTCGTCTACCTCGAGGCCCTGGAGCGCAGGATCGGCGGCCGCCGCATCGAGGGGCTGCGCATCGCATCGCCCTCCGTTCTTCGCACCTTCGATCCGCCATACGAGGCGGTGGTCGGGTCCACCGTGGTGGAGCTGCGTCGAATCGGCAAGCGCATCGTGTGGGGACTCGATTCCGGGCTCGCCCTGGTGATTCACCTCATGGTCGCCGGCCGTCTGCGGTGGAAGGAGGGGGCCGGAGCGGCGATCCCCAAGAAGGTCGGTCTGGCGGCCTGGGACTTCGCCGGGGGCACGCTCGTGCTCACAGAACAAGGAACCAGAAAGCGCGCCGGGGTCTGGGTGTTCCCGACCGCCGGGGCGGCGGATGCCGAGAACAGGGGAGGCGCCGAGCCGCTCGAGATCGACCTCGACGAGTTCTCCCGGGTGCTGCGGGCCGAGAACCGGACGCTCAAGCGCGCCCTCACCGATCCCCGGATCTTCTCGGGTATCGGCAATGCCTATTCGGACGAGATCCTGTGGGAAGCCGGCCTCTCGCCGGTGAAACGGACGGGCCGCCTCGACGACGAGGAGGTCGCGCTCCTCCATGCCGCCACCGTGCGGTCGCTCGCCACCTGGACCGACCGCCTGCGCCAAGAGGTCGGAGATGGTTGGCCCGACAAGGTGACCGCCTTCCGGCCGGAGATGGCGGTCCACGGCAAGTACGGCCAACCATGTCCGCGTTGTGGATCGCCGGTACAGCGGATCGTCTACGCAGACAACGAGACGAACTATTGCCCGGCCTGTCAGACCGGGGGCACGCTCCTCGCCGATCGCTCCCTCTCGAGGCTCCTCAAAGACGATTGGCCCCGGACGCTCGAAGAGATGGAGGAACGCCGGGCCTGACGGCATCCTCGCGGTCTCGCCTGTGGGGGGCGGCGAACACGCCGCCCCCCACAGATCCCCCGATCCCCGGTCCGGGCGTCGCTACTTGCCGGCCTCGCCCTCGGTCCGGGTGAACGGGAACACCATCCGGTGCCCGGCCGTGGTCTCGAGGACGACCTCGAAGGTCACCCCCACCGGCGCGTCCTCGAAGACGACCTTCATGTCCCACCCCCCGGCCTCGCCGATCACGGTTCGCCCCGACCCGTACGGTGAGCCGACCTCGACCACCGTGCCGGGCGCACCGGTCCCGTAGAAGACGTCGTACGGGGGGCTCTCGGAGCACGAGCCGTACTTCTGGAACGCCGAGAACTCCTTGACCACCTTCTCCAACACCTTGATCTCGAACACCTTGGAGTGGCCGAGCGAGTCGCTCACCTCGGCGGCGAACACCGTCCCGGGGGGAGCCTCGAAGTGGAGCTTGACGTACCACTCGCCGTGATCGCCGACCCGGGTGTCGGCCATGCCGTACTCGCTGGCGACCAGGATCTTGGCCCCGGGGGTGCCGGTGCCCCAGAACTTCTCGTACCCCTCCGCCGTCTGGCCGAACTTCTGGTTGGCGGTGAACGCCACGTCCTTCCCGGGCTCTCCGACCGGAGCGTCCAGGATGACCGTGACCGACGCCGTTGCGATGTTGCCCGCCGGGTCCTTGGCGAGGAACTTCGTGGTGTTGGCGCCTTTCGAGAGGATCAGCACGATGCGCCAGTTGCCGTCCGCATCGACGTCCGCCTCGTAGCTCCCGGCGAACACCCGGGCACCGGGTTCGGTCTTTCCCTCGTATGCGACCTTCGACTGTTCGAACACCTGGCCGTCCTTCGGGGCCAGGATGACGATGTCGGGGGGCGTGGTGTCAGCGGGCTTTTCTTTCGTCCCTTCCGTCCCGGTCTTCTCGATCGGATCCGGGGAGACGACATGCGCCTCTTCTGCCTGGGTCTCTTCCTTCACGTTCTCCGTGGTGGCCTTCTCGGTCGCGGCCAGTTCGGATGCCCACCCGTACGCGCCGGTCTGGGTCGGCGGGTCTGCCTGTGTGGTGGCAGGAACCGCCTCGTGATCCTCCGCCTCGGCCTCTGGTGCCGCGATGGGTCCGGCGTGCCGATCCGAGGCGAACAGGTCGACGTCGGGCACGTCCCAGATCCCGATCTGCGCAGTCGCCGCACCTGCCACCAACATCACCGTGAACCCGGTGACGAACATCGTCAGTTTCTTCCGCATTGCATCCTCCGTCGCTGAATCCCTTCAGCCCTGACCCACTCGACCGGTAACTCGCTCGGGGGGGCGGCGGAGGTTTACCGGCGGAGGCTCTTCGCACCCGAATGGGTCCCGGGACCCATTCGAAGCCGCTCAGTAAACCTCCCGGGGGTGCCGAAACGAGTTCTGTGGTGAACAGATTCCGGACGGGCCGGTTCGACCGAGACATGACGATGACCGACGATCCCACGGTGGTGATCGGCCTCGAGTCCTTCGAGGCGTTCTATCGCCGCGAGTTCCGAGGTCTGGTCGCCTTGGCCGTGGCGCTGTCGGGAAGCCGCATCGCCGCCGAGGACCTCGCACAGGAGGCGCTGATGGTGGCTCACCGTCGATGGGAGGAGGTCGTGATCCTCGACCGTCCCGACGCCTGGGTGAGGCGGGTGCTCTCGAACCTGGCCGTCTCGGAGTTCCGGCGACGGGCCGCCGAACTGAAGGCGGTCGGCCGCCTCGCCTGGCGCCGGCAGGAGGCCGTCCCGGCACTGGAACCCGAAGACGCCGAGTTCTGGAGGACGGTGCGGACGCTTCCGCCGAATCAGGCGAAGGCGATCGCTCTGCACTACATCGACGACATGGCGGTGAACGACATCGCTGAGGTGATGGATTGCAGCCCTTCGACCGCCAAGGTGCATCTGTTCAGGGGCAGGAAGGCGCTCGCAGCCAAGCTAGGGGTGGAAGAATGACGAATCTCGACACGCGGGGGCGGCAGGCGGCCGAGGGCCTGAAACGGCAGGTGGCTGCGGCGAGGTTGCCGCTCGCCGCCCCGCCGTCGGCCCGTCCGGCCAGGGGGCGGCACCCGATCTGGTCACTGGCCGCCGGGGCGGTGACGGCGTTCGTGCTCGTCCTCGGTTTCTGGATGACCCGTCCCACGGTGGTTGCCGACGATGTGGACGAGGCGACGATCACAACTCCGGAGACGACTGCGGCGACCGTCCCGTCGACCGTCCCGGCGACCGCCGTCCCTCCCACCGATCCCGTCATCCCCGCCGGTGATGGCTCTCCGTCGACCTCTCCGCCCGCCACCGCCGACGTGACGGCTCCGTTCATCGAGATCACGAGTCCGATCGACGGCTCGGTGTTCGCACAGAAGACGATCACCTTCGCCGGGGTGACCGAACCCGGCGCCCGGGTGTTCGCCGGGAGCTACGAGGCGGACGTCGATGCGGACGGCAACTGGCGCATCGTCCTGGTGCTGAGCCCCGGGGCAAACCGGGCGACGTTCACTGCGATGGATGCCGCCGGCAACACGTCGTCTGCGATGGTTTCGGCGGTGTATGAGCCGCCGGTCGAGAAGAAGGACGTGGCAGGCTTCTTCGCCGAGAACGTGTACGGCTCGTGTGTCGAGAGCCCGCCGTTCGACGTGTACCACGGCAAGGGCGAGCCGGGCTCGACCGTGTTCGTGGTGTCCGAATACGGCAGTGGCCAGGCCACGGTGGGGGCGGAGGGGGGATGGGAGCTGCGGGTGGAGTTTCCGGGTGCGCCGCCGGGCAAGGTCTTCGCCGTCAAAGTCAAGGATTCGCTGGGACGCTCGACGATCTTCGAATTCGTCTACGCCCCCAAGTGATCGACCGTCCGGCGTCCTGAAGAGGGCCCTTGGACCGGCAGACCCTTTCGGCCATGGCGCCCTGTCGCGCCGTCTCATCTTGTGTATCGAACATGTGTTCGATACACTGCTCGTCCGGGGAGTGCCGGTCCCGGGTAACGATGAGCGCAATCGGCCGAGTTCGTCGGCCTGGGAGCGGGGTTGTGGCAGCAGTGCTCGCAGACAGATGGGATCTCTCCACCCGGATTCGCGAATCGGGCGTGTCGCTGTTCGAGGTGCAGCCCGGTCGTCCCGTGGAACTGACGGGGCCGGTTGGTTTCGGACTGACCCGGCTGGGGTATCGGATGCTTGCCGAGCCGTCACAAGGTGCCCCGGTGGTGGTGCTCGATGTCAGGGGATGGGCATCGCCGCTGGCCGCCCATGAGGCGGGAGTCGATCTCGACCGCCTGGTGGTCGTTCGTTGCCCGGACCCATCGCTGTGGCCTCGTGTTGTCGCCTCCGTGCTGGAGGGGGTGAAGGCGATCTATGCCGAGGTTCCCGTCGGGGTGAACGATCACGATCTCCGTCGGCTGGCTGCACTCGCTCGCGCCCGGCAGGCGCGGCTGGTGCTTCGCCCGGTGCGGGGGATGCTCCCCGCCGGGATCGGCCATCTCCGTCTCAAGGCAAAGGAGATCCGCTGGGAGGGGGCGGTTCAGGGACACGGGAGGCTGGAAAGCCGCAGATTGGTACTGGAGGCCACGGGGAAGGGAGCGCAGGGCATCACTCGGCTGATCGAGGTGGAGGACGATGGAGCGGACCGTGTGCGTGTGGTGTCCGGCCTGGCCGCTGGGCCGGCCGGACGCGCCGTCGGATAGGGCATGCATCGTCGTCGGTGAGCCCCGATCCGGGGTCTCCCGTGTCGTGGCCGTCGATGGTCGTGCCCGGGAGGCGGGGGTGTCGCCGGGGATGCCCCGTCGTGAGGCGGAAGGCACATGCCCCGAGGCCGTGGTCCTGATGCGTGACCCGGGGGAGGAGGCGCGTCGCTTCGACCCCGTCGTGTCGATGCTCGAATCGGTGGTGCCCAGGGTCGAGATCGCCGAACCCGGCCTGGTGCTCATCCCCATCGACGGTGCCATCCGGTTCTACGGCACCGAGACGGCGGTGGTCGATGCATTGCGCGGAACGCTCGCCCCCCATCGTGTCGATGCCCGCATCGGGGTGGCAGACGGGCCTTTTGCCGCATACTGGGCAGCGCGATCGGCCGGACACTCCGGCCGGATGATCGTCGATGACACCACCCGGTTTCTCCGTGCCCTCGACATCTCGGCCATCGATCACGAGGACCTCGTCTCCACCTTTCGCTGGCTGGGGGTGACCACGCTGGGGGAGCTGGCGCGACTGCCCCGAGACGCCATCGCCTCGCGATTCGGAGAGGCCGGCGTGGTCGCCCATCGTCTCGCATCCGGACAGGATCGCCCGGTGACCCCGCGATCGATCTCCCCCGACCTGGCGGTGGAGTCGAGGTTCGAAGAGCCGCTCGAGTCGATCGATCACGTCGCCTTCGCCGCCCGCGCCCTGGCAGCCCGCATGACGGCGGGTCTGCGTGAGGTGGGGATCGCACCGCACCGGATCGAGGTTCAGGTCGAGACGGAGTCGGGCGACACGAGGTCTCGGGTCTGGCGGTCGGCGGATCCCTTCACCGAAGACGCGTTGGCCGATCGGGTCTGGTGGCAGCTTCGTGCCTGGATCGAGCAGGGCGATGATCGTCCTGTGTCCGGGATCGTTCGTCTGCGCCTCGACCCATCCGATCTCTCCGGGGAGGGGCGTCAGCTCGGGTTCTTCACAAACGAGACGGCGAGAGTCGAAGCGGAACGAGCGCTTGCCAGGGCTCAGGCGCTGGTCGGGCCGGATGCCGTGGTTCAGGCCGGTGTCCAGGGCGGTCGCCTGCCCCGCGAGCAGGTGATGTGGCGGCGCTGGGGCGAGGAAGCGGCGATGGTGCGGGACCCATCCGCTCCGTGGCCCGGTGCCACGCCCTCACCGGCGCCTGCGCTCGTCCCGGACGACCCTCCCCGTCTCGATGTGGAATGGGATGAGGGAATGCCCGCTCGGATCCGATTGGGAACACGCTGGGAGCCGGTCATCACCTGGGCAGGCCCCTGGCGGTTGTCCCGTCTCTGGTGGCGGGGCGATCTCCCGGCTGATCGCTATCAACTCGTCACCTCTGCCGGCGCCTTCCTGTGTCTGGTGATCGACGGCGACTGCCGGTTGGAGGGCGTCTACGACTAGGCGACCGGCGGGCCGTGTCCGCCCGCTGCGGCCATCAGCCGCCGGCCCGATCCATCGCCGCGCCCAGGCGGAGGAGGTTCCCCGCAATGATCTCGTGGGCCGTGTCACGGATCGTCGAGACGTCGTTCCGCCCGAGGCCCTCGGTCTCGATGGCGGGATCGACGATCACCGTGATGGTCTTGCCGCCGTACACCCAGGGTGTGTGCGGCTGCCAGGCCTCCCAGGTGCCGTGAATCGTGACCGGCAGCACCGGCATGCCGGTGGTGACGGCCATCGTGAACGCCCCCTTCTTGAAGTCGCGGAGCGTCCCCTCGCGACTCCGCGTGCCCTCCGGATAGATGATGAGCGAGTGTCCTCGCCCGATCACGGGTGCCGATTGGCGATTGACCGACTGGATGGCCGCCGTGCGGCCACTGCGGTCGACTTCCACGATGCCCACCGCCCGCATCGCCGGTGCGAGGATCGGGATCTTGAACAACTCCCTTTTTGCCAGGTAGCGGATCGGCAGGGGAATGGCCACGAAACAGGTCATGATGTCGAGTACCGAGAGGTGATTCGCCACCACGATGTGAGGCCGGGATCGGTCGATGTTCTCGGCACCCCGCACTTCCAGTCGGCATCCGGCGGCCCACAGCCACGCACGCGCCCAGCGGCGGATGACCGGGTCGACGTGAGGGCTCTCGGGGTCTCGATGGGCGAGCAGCCAGGCGGAGGGAGCGGCAACCAGCGTGGCCAGGAACCCGACCACGCCCGTGAGAACGGTTCGCGGGATGGCGATCAGGTGTCTCACCCCGGGGACGATAGCGACGAAGCCCGTCCCCGGGCCCTCGCTACGCTCCCTCCGGTGACGCCGATCTCCAAGGCCGATCTGCGCCGAACCGCACGGGCCGCGGCACCCGCCTCGCCCCACGAGTCCGAGGCGGTCTGCCGGGCTGTGTCCGAGTTGCTCGGACTGCTGGCCCCCCGCACCGTGTTGACGTATCTGGCGATGCCGGGCGAGATCGATCTGGGTCGCCTTCCCGGTGACTGGCCGGACATCGAATGGTTGCTGACCCGGACTCCTCCCGCCGGATGGCTGACCGTGCATCGATTCGGCGCTCCGCGCCAACGCCACCCGCTCGGATTCGACCAGCCGGTATCGGAGTCTGAAGAGCTGGCGCCGTCCGACGTGGACGTGATTCTGCTGCCCGGCCTGGCATTCGACTCCACCGGGGCCCGGCTCGGCCGAGGGAAGGGGTACTACGACGAGCTGTTGGGTCGGTGCAGGCCGGACGTCGACACGGTCGGCGTCTGTCTCGAGCGCAGGGTCCTGGCCGAGGTTCCGGTCGAGCCGCACGACCGCCCGGTGAGGTGGCTGGTCACCGAACGCGGGTTTCGCCAGGCGCGTTCGGACTGAAGCGCGCCAGGTGTGGCGCAATCGTCTCGCCGGCGACCGCCGCCCAGATGCGGTGGCCATCGGGCCCGGGATGGAAGAGATCTGCCGAGAACAGATCCGGGCGGCGGGCGAACTCGTGGGCGGCCCAGCTCCATTGGTCGGCCACCACGGCGCCGTGTCTGGCCCCCACCTGATGGTGGACGTCGTTCATCTGGAGTCCGCGGGCGCGGTAGATCCGGTCGAGAGGCGGAAGGAGCCGGGGGATGCTTCCGAGATCGCCCACTCCGGACAGAACCACGAGAGCGCTGGTGGTGACAAGGCCCGCCACCACCGTGCCGAGGTGCCGCTCGAAGGTTCGGATCGACACCCCCTTGAGGGCGTCGTTGGCGCCCACCGAGACGAACGCGATGTCGGGGCTCCAGCCGATGGCGCCGCCGAGCTGGCTTCGGGCGACGTCGACGGCTCGAGAGCCTCCGATCGCGAAAGACCGCACCGACACGTGAAAACGATCGGCAAGGGTGCGGGCCAGCACTCTCACCCAGATGTCGGCCGGGTCGTCGAGGCCCGGTCCGGTGCAGGAGCTGTCACCGAGGACCGCCAGCCGGAGCGGCGGTGCGCTCGGGTCGCCCTCCCGGCCCGAGGCGTCGAGGTCCTCGAAAGCAGGGACAGGTCGGGCGATCGCCCACAGCAGCTCGCCCGCGAGCAGCGCGGCGCCCCCCGCCGTGGTCTTTCTCAGCAGGGTCCCGACCATCTCCATGAGCCTCAGTATCGCGTTGGGATTGCCACCAGGTGGCCGCCGGCCGATCCGGGATCAGATGGTCTCAGCCGTCTGATTCGCCTGTGACCGCGGCCAGTTCGCGCTCCGCCAGTGCCTGCCGCACCCGGTCGCCGAGCCCGAAACGGCTCTTGGGTCGCAGGTCGACCACTGCCCCGACCGCATCGCTGAACCCGGCCGGGTCGTCCGGTGTGAAGGTGTATGGCGATCCGTCGAGATCGAGTTGGAACCGGAACACCGTCACCCGCTGGGTGTTGAGCGTTTCGCGCGCCCACGCTCCCAGCCGCCGGTGCCCCGACACGATCCGCACCCACTCTTCGTCGACGGTGACCACCGCGACGAATGGCTCGCCTCCTTCGTGAGAGACCATTCGGCCTCGGAAGGTTTGCATACCCGCTCCCTTGCTGCCCGTGTTGTCCGTGTTGCCCGTGTTGCCCGTGTTGCCCGCATTGGGCGCACCCCGCGCGCCCGGCTGGGCTCCAGTCTGGCACGGATCCCCATCGAGACAAGGCAACACGTCGATAGAGTGATTGGCTGATGACAGACGCCGAATACCGTCCAGTCAATCGAATCCGCTTCGTGACCGCCACCACCCTGTTCGACGGGCACGACGCGTCGATCAACATCTTCCGGCGCATGCTGCAGGCGTCGGGGGTCGAGGTGATCCACCTGGGCCACAGCCGCTCCGGACTGGACATCGTCGAGTCCGCCATCGAAGAGGACGCCCACGCCATCGCCGTGACCTCGTATCAGGGTGGGCACATCGAGTTCTTCCGGTACCTGTACGACCTGCTGGCAGCGCGGGGGTGCGAGCACATTCGGATCTTCGGCGGGGGTGGCGGCACGATCCTGCCGGAGGAGGGCCGCGGTCTGATGGACTACGGCATCGCCCGGATCTACTCGCCCGACGATGGGCGAGGACTGGGGCTGCAGGGGATGGTCGATGACATGATCCACCGCGCCGATCGCCCCTCCGGCGAACTGACGGGCTCCGGTCCATCCGAGTCCGAACTCGCCGACACCCGCGTGCTGGCCCAGGTCATCTCCGCTGCCGAGAACCATCCAGACAAATACGCCGATCTCTTCGAAGACCTTGCCGACCGGGCCGCCCAGCTGGCGGTTCCCGTCATCGGCATCACCGGTACCGGCGGCTCGGGCAAGTCCTCGCTGGTCGACGAGCTGGTCAGGCGATTCTTGCTGGACTTCCCGAAGCTGCGTGTTGGCATCATCGCCGTCGATCCGAGCAAGCGGCGCAGCGGTGGCGCCCTGCTGGGGGACCGGATTCGGATGAACTCCCTCCCTCATCCGCGGGCATACATGCGGTCGCTCGCCACCAGACAGACGCACCTGGCGCTTTCGCCTGCGGTCAAGCCGGCCATCGACGCCGTGAAAGTCGCCGGATTCGACGTGGTGGTGTTGGAGACTTCGGGAATCGGGCAATCGGACACCGAGATCGTGGACTTCTCCGACGTCACCCTCTACGCGATGACGCCCGAGTACGGGGCAGCCACCCAGTTGGAGAAGATCGACATGCTCGACTTCGCCGACCTGGTTGCCATCAACAAGGCCGACAAGCAGGGCGCGCATGACGCCCTGCGGGACGTCCGCAAGCAGTACCGGCGAAACCACACCCGGTTCGACGGAACGGACGATGACCTGCCGATCCACCTCACCGTGGCGTCGGACTTCAACGATCCCGGCACCAACCGCCTCTACCGGGCGCTGGTCCGTGCCGTCGGAACCAAGACCGGCGCCCGTTTCGCCTCGACGCTCGATCTCCCGACCGAGGATGCCGACAAGCTCCATGTCGTCCCTCCCGACAGGGTGCGCTATCTCGCCGAGATCGTCGACGGCCACCGGCGGCATCGCCGCTGGATCGACACCCAGGTCGAGGTGGCACAGGACCTCTATCGGCTGCGCGGTGCAGCCGAACGGGTGTCGGGTCCCGACCTCGACCTCGCGATCCGCGAGTTGGAGGAGCGGCTCGACCCGGCCAACCACAAGGAGCTCGAGCGCTGGGACGGCACCGTGGCGGAGTACTCGGGCGAGGAGTTCGTCTATCACGTCCGCGGACGGGAGGTGCGCGTTCCGCTGGCGTCGGACACCCTCTCCCATACCCGGGTTCCCAAAGTGGCGTTGCCCCGCACCGAGGCGTGGGGCGACCGCCTCCGGTGGCTGCTCGACGAGAACGTCCCCGGGCGGTTCCCGTTCACCGCCGGCATCTATCCGCTCAAGCGGACCCAAGAGGACCCGACCCGGATGTTCGCAGGAGAGGGTCCGCCCGAGCAGACCAACCGCCGCTTCCACTACCTCGCATCCGGGATGCCGGCCAAGCGGCTGTCGACGGCGTTCGACTCGGTGACGCTGTATGGCGAGGATCCCGCAGAGCGGCCAGACATCTACGGCAAGGTGGGCAACTCCGGGGTGTCGGTGGCGACCCTGGACGACGCCAAGAAGCTGTACTCGGGATTCGATCTGTGCGATCCCGCCACCTCGGTGTCGATGACCATCAACGGACCTGCGCCCATGATGCTCGCGTTCTTCCTCAACGCAGCCATCGACCAGCAGTGCGAAAAACACATCAGGGCGAGTGGCCTCGAATCGGAGGTGGAGCACACGCTCGCCGAGCTCTTCGCCGGCCGGCCGCGGCCCCGGTACCACGGCGACCTCCCGCCGGGCCACGACGGGCTGGGTCTGATGCTGCTCGGCGCCTCGGGGGCGGATGTGCTTCCCCCCGACGTCTACGCCCGGATCGCGGCGGAAACGGTGGCGTCTGTTCGGGGGACGGTGCAGGCGGACATCTTGAAGGAAGACCAGGCACAGAACACGTGCATCTTCTCGACCGAGTTTGCGCTGAGGATGATGGGCGACATCCAGCAGTGGTTCATCGACCACGACGTTCGCAACTTCTACTCGGTGTCGATCTCCGGCTATCACATGGCGGAGGCGGGGGCCAACCCGATCACCCAGCTGGCGTTCACCCTGGCGAACGGATTCACCTACGTCGAGTACTACCGGGCCCGGGGGATGGCGATCGACGAGTTCGCCCCCAACCTGTCGTTCTTCTTCTCCAACGGGATCGATCCCGAGTACGCGGTGATCGGCCGGGTGGCTCGCAGGATCTGGGCTCGGGCGATGAAGCACATCTACGGAGGGAACGAGCGGTCGCAGATGCTCAAGTACCACATCCAGACCTCCGGGCGGTCGCTCCACGCCCAGGAGATCGGTTTCAACGACATCCGCACGACGCTGCAGGCGCTGTATGCGGTGTACGACAACTGCAACAGTCTCCACACGAACGCGTACGACGAGGCCATCACGACCCCCACCGAGGAGTCCGTTCGGCGGGCCATGGCCATACAGCTCATCATCAATCGCGAGTTCGGCATGGCGAAGAACGAGAACCCGCTGCAGGGGTCGTTCGTCGTCGAAGAGCTCACCGACCTCGTCGAGGAGGCGGTGATGCTCGAGTTCGAACGGCTCAGCTCGCGCGGCGGTGTGCTCGGGGCGATGGAGCGCCAGTACCAGCGCACCAAGATCCAGGAGGAGTCGCTGTACTACGAGCAGAAGAAGGAGTCGGGCGAGTATCCGATCGTCGGGGTCAACTCGTTCCTCTCCAAGGAAGGCTCTCCATTCGTCGTGCCCGGCCAGCTCGTCCGCTCCTCAGACGCCGACAAGGACCGCCAGATCGCCAATGTGATGGCCCTGCAGTCACGGGAGGCCGACCGGGCCCGCAAGGCGCTCGACCACCTGGGGCGAGCGGCGGTTCGCGGCGACAACGTGTTCTCCGCGCTGATGGAGACGGCGAGGGTCGCCTCGCTGGGTCAGATGTCCTCAGCGCTCTACGAGGTGGGGGGCCGGTACCGCCGCAACATGTGAGCCTGCGAGCTCACCACGACTCGTCGAGAGGTTTTCCTTCGGTGTACCCCGTCATCGACTGCACGCCGATCACCGCGCTGTCGTGGAACGAGTCGACGTCGGTCGCTCCGGCATAGGTGAACGCCGACCGCACGCCAGACACGATCTGGTCGATGATGTCCTCCACGCTGGGCGCCGCCGGATCGAGGTACATCCTCGACTCCGAGATTCCTTCCTCGAACAGCTCCTTGCGCGCCCGGTCGAAGGCGTCGTCCCGGCGGCTGCGGTCGCGGACCGCCCGCGCCGAGGCCATCCCGAAGTTCTCTTTGTAGAGACGGCCGTTGGAGTCGCGGAGCGCGTCTGCCGCCGCCTCGTAGGTGCCGGCGAACCACGAGCCGATCATCACGGTGGAGGCTCCTGCGGCGAGGGCGAGGGCAACGTCGCGCGGGTGGCGGATGCCTCCGTCGGCCCAGATGTGCCGCCCCGACTCCCTGGCGACCGCCGCACATTCGAGGATGGCCGAGAACTGGGGGCGGCCCACTCCGGTCATCATGCGCGTGGTGCACATCGCCCCGGGGCCCACTCCCACCTTGATGATGTCCGCCCCGGCGTCTGCCAGGTCGCGCACTCCGGCGGCGGTGACGACGTTCCCGGCGACGACCGGATGATCCGGGGCCGCCGCCCTGACGGCGGTGAGCGCATCGAGCATCTTCCGCTGATGGCCGTGAGCGGTGTCCACCACCAGGACGTCGATTCCGACCTCCACCAGCTCTCGAGCCTTGCGGCCGACGTCGCCGTTCACACCGATGGCCGCCGCAACGAGGAGCTTCCCGTCTCCGTCG
>DATCZS010000136.1:0-7005 GCA_036525795.1 Acidimicrobiia bacterium
CGGCGGTCGTCCGCCAGTTCGAGATGATGAAGGTGTATTCGGTGAACCCGTCGCAAGCGATCACTCGGAGCCGCGACAAGCTCCACGCCCAGCAGCTGCTCGCCAGAGCGCACGTGGGTCTCCCCGTCACCGGCTATGCCCACGCCACCCAGGACATCGAGGGATTGCTCGACGTGGTCGGGGGTCCTCCGGTGGTGGTGAAGCTCCTCGAGGGAACCCAGGGCCTGGGAGTGGTGCTGGCGGAGACCAAGAAGGCGGCCGAGTCGGTGATCGGAGCCTTCCGCCAGCTCGACGCCAACATCCTCGTCCAGGAGTACATCAAGGAGTCGCGGGGCGCCGACGTGCGAGCGTTCGTCGTCGGTGGAAAGGTCGTGGCGGCGATGCGGAGGAAGGGCGCCCCGGGGGATTTCCGGTCGAACCTGCATCGGGGCGGCTCGGCCGAGGGCATCCGTCTGACGGCTGCCGAACGAGCCAGCGCGGTGAAGGCGGCACGGACCGTGGGCCTCAACGTGGCCGGGGTCGACTTGCTCCAGTCTGACCGAGGTCCCCTGGTGCTCGAGGTCAACTCCTCCCCCGGCCTCGAAGGCATCGAAATGGCCAGCGGAGTCGACGTGGCCAGTCGCGTCATCGAGTTCGTCGAGGACAACCGTTTGAAGCGGGGAGGCGAACGTGGTCCGGCGAGTCGCTGAAGGACCCCCGATCACCATCGGAGACCAGACGGTGGAACCGGGCCGAGCGCGGCGGTTCTCCCTCCCCTTCGCCCGGCTTCCCACCGGCACATGGGAGTCGATCCCGGTGGCCATCGTCAACGGTCGACGCGACGGGGCAACGGTGCTCATCAGCAGCGCAATCCACGGGGACGAGATCAACGGCGTCGAGATCTGCCGGCAGACGTTGCGCCGCCTCGAGGCTCGGCGACTGTCCGGGGCAGTGATCGTGGTCCCGGTTGTCAACGTGTTCGGCTTCCTCAACAACGACCGGTATCTGCCCGACCGACGAGACCTCAATCGTTCGTTTCCAGGCAGCAGGCGCGGGTCGCTGGCGTCGCGGGTTGCCCACCTGTTCACCACCGAGATCGTGAGCAAGGCGGACACGGTCGTCGACCTGCACACCGCGGCCGCCAGCCGGGTCAACATCCCCCAGATCCGGGCGGACCTCGACGACGCCGAGACGCGCCGCCTGGCCGAGGAGTTCGGAGCCCCGTTCGTGATCCACGCCCGCGTGCGCGACGGCTCGCTGCGGCAGGCGGCCACCGAGATGGGCAAACGGGTGCTGCTGTACGAGGCCGGGCAGGCGCAGCGCTTCGAGCCGGATTCGGTGGAGACCGGGGTGACGGGGATCCTCAGGGTGCTCCAGGCCCTGGGCGTCGGACAATGGGACCTCCCCCGACCCCGCCCTCCGGTCGAAATTCGGAAGACCACCTGGGTTCGGGCCACGAGGTCGGGCATCGCCGACCTGTCGCAGGTGGACCTCGGCATGCGGGTGGAAGCCGGTCAGCGGCTCGGATCGATCGGGGACGCACTCGGCGGGCGTCCGACCATGTTCAAGGCCACTGCGTCGGGGTTCATCATCGCCAAGACACAGAATCCCCTCGTGTCCCAGGGCGACGCGCTGGTCCATGTCGCCGTGCCCAATCAGGAAGGACGGGACGAGCCGGCGGAGCCGCGCAGACGGCCCAGATGACTCCGGTCAGCTCGCTCGCCGGGTCTCCTCGAGCCAGCGACGGCGCACCCGAGCCCTCTCCTTGGGGGTGAGGCCGCCCCATATCCCGTCCGGCTGTCTGGTCTCGATCGCAAATGACAGACACTCCCCCGCCACCGGACATGTGGCGCAGACCGCCTTGGCGCGGTTGACCGCCCCGAGGTCCTCGGGGACCGGGAAGAACCCCACATCGGTCATGTCGAGGCAGGCGGCCGCTTCCCGCCAGCTCTCGACTGCAAAGGCGTCGTATCCGTTCATATCCCCCAACACCATGGTCTATCACCGGTAAACGCCACGTAAAGGGGAAACGTTCCCTCGCGATGGCGCCGGGACTCGAGACGTCGGCGCTCGGCGATCGGCGAAATGACCCACGACGTGAGACGTGAGACGTGAGACGTGAGACGTGCGACGTGAGACGTGAGACGTGAGACGTGCGACGCTCTGCTCAGTCGAACCCGTATGGCTCGGGAACCTGGCCCGGCTCGTAGCGGCCGATCTCGGCGCGCGCCACCGATCGCTTGTGCACCTCGTCGGGGCCGTCCGCGATCTGCAGCCAGCGCGACATCGCGTAGAAGCCCGCCAGCGGGAAATCCTCGGTGAAGCCCGCCGCCCCGAACACCTGGATGGCGCGATCGGATACCCAGCGCAGCGTCTCCGGGGCCACCACCTTGATGGCGGCGATCTCCACCCTGGCGTTCCGCACGCCGACGTTGTCGATCAGCCAGGCGGTCTTGAGCACCAGCAGCCTGGCCTGCTCGATCCGCATGCGCGCCTCGGCGATCCACTCCCGCACCACACCCCGATCGGAGATCGGTCCGCCGAACGCCACCCGCGCCTTGGCGCGCTGGACCATCAGGTCGAAGCACCGCTCGGCTGCGCCGATGGCCCGCATGCAGTGGTGAATGCGACCCGGACCGAGCCGGGCCTGGGCGATGGCGAAACCGGAGCCCTCCTCCCCGAGCAGGTTCGAGGCCGGCACCCTGACGTGGTCGTAGTGGACCACCGGATGGCCTCCCCGGTCTTCGTACCCGAACACCAGCGGGCTTCGCTCCACCGTCACACCGGGAGAGTCGAAGGGAACCAGGATCATGGACTGGCGGTGGTACGGATCCGCCTCGGGGTTGGTCACCCCCATCACGATGGCGATCTTGCACCGCGGGCTGGCCGCGCCGGACGAGAACCACTTGCGGCCGGTCACCACGTAGTCGTCTCCGTCACGGTCGATGCGCGTCCGGATGTTGCGGGCGTCGCTCGATGCCACATCCGGTTCGGTCATCCCGAAACAGGAGCGGATCTCGCCCTCGAGCAGCGGGTGCAGCCATCGCTCCTTCTGCTCGGCGGTCCCGAACATGTGGAGGATCTCCATGTTCCCCGTGTCCGGGGCGGCGCAGTTCAGCGCCTCCGGAGCGATCGAGGGACTGCGGCCGGTGATCTCGGCGAGCGGGGCGTATTCCAACACCGACAGCCCCGCGCCGTCCTCGGGGTCGGGGAGAAACAGATTCCACAGCCCCCGGGAACGGGCCTCTCCCTTCAGGTCCTCGATGACGGGCGGATGGTGGTGCGGATCCCCCGACTGGGCCATCTGTCGTTCGTAGACCGGCTCCGCCGGATACACGAACTCGTCCATGAACGCCAGGAGTCGGGCCCGGTACTCCTCGACTCTGGGGGTGTAGGCGAAGTCCATCCGCTCAACCTACTTCCGGCGGCGCCTCCCCGTCGGACGGCGGATCGATGCCGTCCACCGGATCGAGCTGCGGCCGGCCGGCACTCGGCGGCGATTCCGAAAGGGGTTCTTCCTGGTCGAAGAGGGTGAAGGGCCCCTCCTCCATCGGGGGTCGGCGGGCCGCCGACCGCTCGTTCCACGCTCGGAACTCGCCGAACAGGATGAACAGGGCGAACAGCGCAGCGATGACGAGGCCCCGGCTCCAGGCGAACAGCCCCCCGGCGAGCGTTGCGATCGGGAAGACGACATTGGCGATGGTCACGCCCCGATCACCGAAGAACGCCTGCAACACCCCCAGCAGCATGTGCCCGCCGTCGAGCGGGCGGATCGGCAGCCAGTTCAACACTCCCCAGAGGATGTTGACGGTGACGAACCACCCGACGGCGAAGGTCAGGATCCGGACCTCTCCGAGGAGATCCGCGCGCACCACCAGCCAGAGGAGTCCGGCAAGGGCGAATCCGGTCAGGGACCCCGACGCCGCCACGACCACCCTTCGCCAGGGACCGATGTCTCCCTCCACATGCCAGCGGGTGTACCCGCCCAGGCCGTGGAGAGTGATGTCGACCTCTGCTCCGAATCTCCTCGCAGTGAGGGCATGGCCCAGTTCGTGCCCGAGCACCGAGAAGAACACCACGGCGACCCAGGCCACGACGTAGGGGAACCGCCCGGCGAAGAGCATCGCCTGCGGCGGGGCGATGAAGAGTGCGATGGCCCAGAACAGCAGCTGAACCCGGACCGGAATCCCAAACAGCGAGAACGTCACAGAACGAGATCCTACGGGCGCGCCACGTCCAAGCCCACCTCGAACACCCAGACCGTAGGCTTGGAAGATGCGCACCTGGCGACGGGTGACCCTGGTGATCGGGCTGACGATGTTGCTGGGATGCAGCGAGTCCCAGACGAACACGGCAGCGGATTCGACGACCGGCGGCGCCACGGCCGAGTCCGCCGCAGATGACACGGCGGTCTCGGGCCTCATCGGTGCCTACTACTACCCGTGGTACGGCTCCGACTTCCACGGCGGCCGCTACCTGCGCGCCCATCTGCAACCCCGGCAGCGCCCACTGCTGGGCGAGTACGACGACAGGGAAGACGAGACGATCGCCTCCCATCTCGACTGGAGCAAGAGAGCCGGCATCGGCCTCTGGGTGACGAGCTGGTGGGGGCCCGAGTCCGCCGTAGACGCCACCATCCGCCAGGTGATCCTCCCCCACCCGGATCTCGAGCCGCTCAGGATCGCCGTGCTGTATGAGACGGCAGGTCGAACAGGGGGCTTCAACGACATGGGCGCGGTCGAAGACGACTTCGCCCATCTGGCCGAGCACTACTTCTCTCATCCCGCCTATCTGCGCGTCGACGACCGGCCCGTCGTGTTCGTCTATCTGACCCGGGTGCTCGAGCAGATGGGCCACCTCGAGGACGCCG
The DNA here is from genome assembly GCA_036525795.1 of Acidimicrobiia bacterium. Taxonomy (GTDB): domain Bacteria; phylum Actinomycetota; class Acidimicrobiia; order Spongiisociales; family ZC4RG35; genus DATCZS01. The sequence goes on from DATCZS010000136.1 coordinate 4,850, forward strand.
TGGCGCGCATGCGCAGTGGCGCGGCGGCGTCGGGCCACAAGGTCTACATCGTCGGCGACCACGCGTTCGGGTCACCGCCGCCTCTGAACCGTTTCGACACACTCGATGCAATCACGACGTACGACGTCTATGGCTCGATGGCCGCGAGTGGGGTGGCGTCGATCGCCGACGTCGAGCGCCACACCTCCCAGAGCCGGGAATGGAAGAACGCCGCCGCCGACCACGGCGTGGCATTCGTTCCGGCCATCACTCCGGGTTTCAACGACAGTGCGGTTCGGAGTGGACACCGACCGCTGTCGAGGCGACTCCCGGACGGCCGGCCACTCCTCGAGGCACTGGCCCGGGCGATCGAGCCGCTGCGGGACCCCTCGATCGACCGACTGGTGATGATCACCTCGTGGAACGAGTGGCACGAGGACACCCAGATCGAACCCGTCGCAGTAGCCCCCGCCACCTCACATGACGACAGTGCCGGCGGATCGGCGTACACGTCAGGACTCTCGTACGAAGGCTACGGAACGCTCTACCTCGAGATCATCGCGGAGGTGCTCGCCGGGAAGTGAGCGCGGCGCGCAGGAAGGTGGCCGGTGGCTCGGGACCCCCTCCTGCTGCGCTAGCGTCCGCGCATGCCCGATCTCGCATCCACCGTCCACGCCCAGTTCCCCGAGATGAAGGCCGTCCTGGCCGACCTGGTCCGGATCCCTTCGGTGAGCGCCGCCGGATTCCCTCCCGAGGAGGTGAGGCGATCGGCCGAGGCGATCGCCGCGCTGTTCCGGCGGGCCGGAATGGAAGACGCCCGGCTCCTCGAGATCGAGGGCGCCCATCCGGCCGTGTTCGGGTCGACCCCTGCCCCAGACGGGGCACCGACGGTCCTGCTCTACGCCCACCACGACGTCCAGCCCCCCGGTCCCGCCGGGGAGTGGGAGTCCGGACCGTTCGAGCCGCTGGAGAAGGGCGGACGCCTCTACGGACGGGGGGCGAGCGACGACAAGTCGGGCGTGGCGATGCACCTGGGGACGCTGAGGGCGTTCGACGGACGGCCACCGGTCGGCGTCAAGATCTTCCTCGAGGGCGAGGAAGAGATGGGCTCCGCTCACCTCGGTGACTACCTCGACCGGTATGCCGACCTCCTCTCCGCAGACGTGATCGTGATCGGCGACGGCGGCAACTGGCGCGTCGGCCAGCCGGCGCTCACCGTGTCGCTGCGCGGGCTCGTCGGATGCGTCGTCGAGGTCCGCACTGCGGCCAACGCCGTCCATTCGGGCCAGTTCGGAGGAGTCTTCCCAGACGCCATCGCCAGCATGATCAGACTCCTCGCCACGCTGCACACCGACGACGGCGACGTGGCGGTACCGGGCCTTGTGGGCACCGAGTCCGACCCCCTGGACCTGACCGAGGAGGAGCTGCGCGAGCAACTCGGGGCGGTACCCGGCCTCGCCCAGATCGGGAGCGGCGGACTCACCTCGCGGCTGTGGACCAAGCCGGCGATCTCGGTGCTGGCCCTGGACGTCCCTCCGATCGCCCAGGCGATCAATCAGCTGGTCCCCGTTGCAAAGGCAAAGGTGAGCATGCGCATCGCTCCCGGCCAGGATCCGGACGACGCCATGAACGCCCTTCGCTCCCATCTGCTCTCCAACGCCCCCTGGGGGGTGGATGTGACGGTGTACGGGGTCGAGCTCGGCTCGGCGTTCGAGCTGACCACCGAGGGCGACGCAGCCAACGCCTGGAAGGAAGCCATGACCGATGTGTGGGGGGCGCCTCCGTTCGAGATCGGTGGCGGGGGGTCGATCCCGTTCGTCGCCGACTTCGCCCGCCGGTATCCGGATGCCGCCATCCTCCTCACCGGGTGCGGCGACCCGACGTCGGCCATCCATGCCCCCAACGAGAGCCAGGACCTCGACGACCTCGAGAAGTCGATCCTGGCCCAGGCCCTGGCGCTGACGAAGCTGGCGGGGAGCTGAACATCGGCGATCAGCGATCACACCCAGGACGTGCGACGTGAGACGTGCGACGTGAGACGTGCGACGTGAGACGTGCGACGTGAGACGTGGGACGTGCGACGTGAGACGTGAGACGTGGGACGTGAGACCTCCCCCCTCACCGCGGAAGTCGCCACTGACAGCCAGGCGGTAGCCTCGCCCCGATGCGGATCGTGA
>DATCZS010000137.1:0-9499 GCA_036525795.1 Acidimicrobiia bacterium
GGGGTGGGTGGGGGATCGGTCCCACCCACCACGCCGCAACCCGCGGAGACCCCGCGAACCCCGTCTGCGGGGTGAGCATGATCCGTACCCCAGCTCACTCCGTACCCCAGCTCACTCCGTTCGCCCGGGGACCCCTTCTCCCCGGAGACTGGGGGACCGTTTCACCATCCGGCAGTTGCGGACAAACCGCCAACGTGACGCCAAGGGCGTCAGGCCCCGTCCCCGCAGCGGTTGCCGGTTTGGTCATTCTTTGCGTTCGTGGGGGGCGATCGAGAGGTCGCGGAACTCCTCGGGGACGCGGTGGTGGGGGTCGAGGAGGACCGATGCCCGGCCGACGGCCTTCTTGCCGAAGCGCTCCCTGGCCCGGTCGACCTGCTCGTCGAGCATCAGGTGGGCGGCACCGATCCTGCTGCCGGACCTCGTCACCTCCCCGGCGTCGAATGGCAGTTCCAGCTGCAGCGGCCCTGACTCTTCGAGCTTGGAGACGCTGATTCCGACGAGCGTCAGGGGCCCGGGCTTGGCAAGGCGGGCGTCGGCGAGCAGCGGCAGCCCGGCATGGTGGAGGGCGGCGGTCGAGCTCACCGCCGCCGGGAGGGTCACGGCCCTGGTCGCCCGGCTCATGTCCGCGTAGCGGACCCGAATCGTCACGGTGCGCCCGGCGCGATGCTTGGCGCGCATCCGGGAGGAGACCCGGTCGCAGAGCGAGAGCAGCACCCTGCCGAGCTCGTCTGGGTCCGTGAGCCCGCGGCCGAGCGCGCTCTGCGATCCCACGGACCCGGCGCGGCCTCCGACCGCCACCGTGCGCGGGTCGCGGTTCCAGGCGAGGGCGTGGAGGTGGCGACCCGCTCCAGGCCCGAGCCAGCGTGCGAGGGCGCGGGCGTCCGTTCGGGCCAGGTCGCCGACCGAACGGAGCCCGTGGTGGGCCAGCCGCTCCTCTGTGACCGGTCCGACCCCCCAGATCACCCTGACGGGAAGGCTGTGGAGCCATTCGATCTCCCATTCGGGGCGGACCACCACCATCCCGTCCGGCTTGGCCTGGCCGGACGCCACCTTGGCGAGGAACTTGGTGGAGGCGGCCCCGACCGAGATGGGGAGGCCCACCTCGTCGCGGACCCTCTCCCGGATCCGCCTGCCGATCGCCGCCGGTGATCCCATGAGGTGCACGCTCCCCGAGATGTCGAGGAATGCCTCGTCGATCGAGATCTGCTCGACCAGCGGGGTGGCGTCTCCGAGGACCGCCATCACCCGGGTGGAGAGCTCCACATACGTGGAGAACGAGCCCGAGACGACGACGAGGGCGGGGCACAGCGCGCGAGCGCGCTGGATTCCCATCGGAGCGCTGACGCCGAATGCCCGTGCCTCGTAGCTGGCAGCCAGGATCACTCCGCCTCCGACCGCCACCGGCTTGCCGCGAAGAGACGGATCGAGCATTTGTTCCACCGAGGCATAGAACGCGTCGAGATCACAGTGGAGGATGGGCGTCGCGACCAGCGCCATCCCCCCAGTGTATCGAACGTGTGTTCGATACGAGACGGCCGGACGCGCCCGGCGGGGAGGGGGGCGCGCCGGGAGGCGGCCGGCGCGGTCTTGACGGCCTGCGATCGCGGCTCCATGCTCGCCCGCATGAGACGCGTCGCGGTGGGTGCGCTGGTGGTGTCGATCGTCGCCGTTGCCTGCGGCACCCCCGTCTCCGAGGGGCCCGGCGGCACGCCGGGTGTTTCGTCAACCGGAGTGCCTCCTTCGTCTGCCGGTCCGCCGTCCACCCCCACCGTCGAGCCGCCGACGACGTCCATCGAACCCCAGGGCCCCCGACCGGCGGGCTCGCCCCCGTGGGGCCGTCCGCCCCTCGAGCAGGCGGCGGTCGGCGAGGTCCTCGTCGACGAGTGGGAGAAGGCCGGCGGGGCGTGCTCTGCGCTCTTCCCGTCCGATCCGTCCGTCATCCCCTGGGATGCGTCGATCCGTTCGGCCGACTTCGGCACCGGTTCATGGGCGGTGGCGTGGGACATGCCAGACGGTCCCGGCCGCGACCCGAGCGGCGTCTCCTGCGCGGACTGCGGGAGGGGCGCGTTCGGGGTGGCGGGAGTGGGCGGACTCATCGTGGAGGGCGACGAGAACGAGATCTGGCCCGGCCAGCTGTCGTGGGACGACGGCAGCAAGGCAGGCTACGGGCTGGAAGGACTGGCGCCACCCGGAGAGGGAGCTCCACTGTTGATGTACCTGCTGGTGAAGGACGAGGGATGCCTCTTCAACGTCTGGTCGTTCCTGGGGGAGGAACACCTCCTGGCGCTGGTGTCGTCGCTGCGCCGGGTGAACGGCCTTGTCGCCCCGCCGGCACCGTGGCGGATGGACCTTCCCCCGCCCGAGGTGCGGGAACTGGGTCCTCCCGGGTGGGTGGAGGAGCAGCCATTGGGCCGCCAGGAGGTCGGGCGGGTGTTCGTGGACGAGTGGGTGGGTGAGGCCGGTGCGCCGGGCGGGTGCCCGCTGCTGGTGTTCGACTCCCTGGGCGAGGAGGCCGCGGGCGCGGTGGCGCGCCGTGCCGCCAACGAGGGCGAGATGCTGATCGCGTGGGACCGTCCTTCTGGGCCCGGCCACACCGGGTCGAGCGAGCCGTGCGACGACTGCGGGCGGGGGGTGATCGGCCTCGGCACCTTCCAGTCGTTCGTTCCCGCAGATGCGAGGGTCACCCATCGGTGGGACGACGGCTCCGTGGGTGATCGCTACGAGGGGCTCTACGGGACCGAGATGCATCTCCGTCCCGCCGGCTTCGACTGCACATACTGGCTGTGGTCGCACCTCGGCCCCGACCATCTCGAATACCTGCTCACCCGGCTGCGCCGGGTCGAAGGGCTCCCCTAGCCCGGCCGGAGCCCAGAGCACCGGATCCGGCACCCGGGACCGGTCCGGCTGCTCCGAGCCCTCGTCGCCGCCGGCTCGCCTTGCGCAATCGGCCTCGTCGCGCGTATCATGCCGGTCCGGGCTCCGGACGTTCTGTGTACGCGCGTACGCGAACGATCAGAACGTGGTCCAGGAAGCCGGCATTCACCTCGATCCGTCGTGACTCGATCGTCGAGCACGGTGCGCCGAGACCTGTGCCGGTTCCGTGCCTACCGCCGGGCCGATCCGGAGACCGAGAAAGACGAGTTGTCGAGATGGCGGCGGCCCCGGAGGGCCGAAATGGAGAGTGAGATGAAGGTTCGTCCTTCCACCAAGAAGATGTGCGAGAAGTGTCGCATCATTCGGCGTCGCGGGCGTGTGTGGGTGATTTGCGAGAACCCCCGGCACAAGCAGCGGCAGGGCTGATCGTATGGCACGTATCGCAGGCGTCGACCTCCCCCGTGACAAGCGGCTCGAGATCGGCCTCACGTACATCTACGGAGTCGGTCTGACCCGCGCCCAGCAGATCTGCACGGCGCTCGACATGAACCCGGACACCCGGGTGCGTGACCTGACCGACGACGAAGCCACCAAGATCCGGCGCTACATCGAGTCGAACTTCACGGTCGAGGGCGACCTCCGCCGCGAGGTGCAGCAGGACATCAAGCGCAAGATCGAAATCGGCTCCTATCAAGGTATCCGGCACCGTCGTGGCCTGCCCGTTCGCGGGCAGCGCACTCACACCAATGCCCGCTCCCGCAAGGGCAAGCGGTCGGCGATCGCCGGGAAGAAGAAGGCCGGGAAGAAGTAGGAGCAGGCGTGGCGCAACAGCAAGGTCAGAAGCGAGTCCGTCGGCGCGAACGCAAGAACATCGCCCACGGCGTGGCCCACATCAAGGCCAGCTTCAACAACACCATCATCAACATCAGCGATCAGGCAGGGAACACCGTCGTGTGGACCTCGGGCGGATCGGTCGGATTCAAGGGCTCACGGAAGTCCACTCCCTACGCCGCCCAGGTGGCCGCCGAGGAAGCGGCCCGCCGGGCAGGCGAGCACGGCATCCGCAAGCTCGACGTCATCGTCAGCGGCTCCGGTTCGGGCCGGGACACCGCCGTCCGCACGCTGCAGAACATGGGTCTCGAGGTGACGGGCATCAAAGACGTCACTCCGATCCCTCACAATGGCTGCCGTCCCAAGAAGCGTCGGGGAGGTTGATTCATGGCTCGCCAAACCGGTCCCCGTCACAAGGCGTGCCGCCGGGCGCGTACGCCGCTGTGTCAGTCGAAGAAGTGCCCCGTCGACAAGCGTCCATATCCTCCCGGTGACCACGGTCGCGGCCGCATCCGCGAGTCGGACTACCTCGTCCAGCTCCGCGAGAAGCAGAAGCTCCGCAGCATGTACGGCGTGCTGGAAAAGCAGTTCCGGCGCTACTACGAGCTCGCCGCTCGCCAGCCCGGGATCACCGGAGACAACCTGCTGCAGTTGCTCGAGAGCCGTCTCGACAACGTGGTGTGGCGTTCGGGCCTGGCCGCCACCCGGCCACAGGCCCGCCAGCTGGTGAACCACGGACACGTGCGGGTCAACGGCAAGAAGGTCGACATCGCCTCGTACCGGGTGCGCCAGGGCGACGTCGTGTCGTTCAAGGAGAAGTCGACCGATCTCGTGGTCGTCCAGCATGCGGTCGACACGCTCGGCTTCCCGGTCCCCGAGTGGCTCGACGTCGACCATTCGGAGCGGAAGGTCGTGATCCGCGACCTTCCCAATCGTGCTCAGATCGACACGGCGATCAACGAGCAGTTGGTCGTCGAGCTCTATTCCAAGTAATCCGCCGGTCCAAGAGGTCTCATTGTGTTGATCGTTCAACGTCCACAGATTCAAGAAGAACAGCTCACCGACATCCGATCGAAGTTCATCGTCGAGCCCCTGGAGCCAGGCTTCGGGTACACGCTGGGGAACACCCTGCGCCGCACGCTGCTGTCCCGCATCCCCGGGGCGGCGATCACCTCGGTCCAGATCGAGGGCGTGCAGCACGAGTTCTCCACCATCGAGGGCGTGGTGGAGGATGTCGTCGACATCATCCTCAACGTCAAGCAGATCGTCGTCCGGATGGACGGGGTCGACGAACAGACGCTCTACCTGTCCGCCAAGGGTGCAGGCGAGGTGAAGGCGGGAGACCTGAAGGTGCCTGCCGGCATCGAGATCGTCAATCCCGACCTGGTCCTGGCGACCCTCTCTGGGTCCGGCCGCCTCGAGATGGAGCTGACCGTGGCCCCGGGTGTCGGGTACCGCACAGCCGATTCGAACAAGGGCTCGGGGTCGATCGGAGTGATCCCGATCGATTCGATCTTCTCGCCGGTGCGCAAGGTCGCCTACAGCGTCGGAAACACCCAGGTCGGCCAGATGACCAACTTCGACCGTCTGGTGGTCGACGTCGAGACCAACGGAGCCATCGGTCCGGCGGAGGCGATGTCCTCGGCCGGCAAGACGCTGCGCGAGCTGATGTCGCTGTTCGCCGACATGGGCGAGGGCGTTGGACTGGAGCTGGGAGACGTACAGCTGGAGACGGCCGGGTCGCCCGATCTGGAGTTGCCGATCGAGGCGCTCGATCTGTCCGAGCGCCCACGCAACTGCCTGCGCCGGGCCCAGATCAAGACGGTCGGCGAGCTGGTGCAACGCGCCGCAGACGACCTGCTCAACATCACCAACTTCGGTCAGAAGAGCCTCGAAGAGGTGACCGCCAAGCTCGACGAGCTGGGGCTGTCGCTGGCCGACGGTGGGGGTGTCTGATGCCACGGCCACGCAAGGGCCCGCGTCTCGGCAACTCGCCGTCGCACGAGCGGAAGATCCTCGCCAACCTGGCGGCGTCGGTCATCACCGAGGGGCGGGTCACCACGACCTTGGCCAAGGCCAAGGCGGTGCGACCGCTCACCGAGAAGATGATCACCAAGGCCCGCCGGGGAGACCTCCACGCCAGGCGAACGGTGCTCAAGACCATCACCAACATCGAAGTCGTGACCAAGCTGTTCGATGAGGTTGCGCCGCGGTACCAGGAGCGTCCCGGCGGCTACACCCGGATCGTCAAGCTCGGCCCACGCCGCGGCGACGGAGCCGAGATGGCGGTGATCGAACTGGTGTGAGCAGAGCTCACGCCGGTTCGCTCCTCCTCCCACGCCCGGTCTGAGCGGGAGGCACAGACGGGTCAGCCTCCGGCACGGTCCTCCCGGTCCCGAGCCTCGCTGCGTTCGCGGTCTGCTCGGTCCCGTTCTTCGCGCCGTTCCCGGTCTTCCTTTTCGCGGGCCTCGCGCCGTTCCCGCTCTTCCTTCTCGCGAGCCTCGCGTCGCTCGGTCTCTTCCTGTTGGCGGGCCTCGCGTCGCTCCCGGTCCTCCCGCTCCCGTCGTTCGCGCTCGGCCCGTTCGTCCTGTTCGCCGCGGCGCTGCTCTTCGTAGCGGTCGTGCTCGACCTCCCTCTCGGCTTCGTGGCGTTCGTGTTCGGCGCGCCGCTCCTGCTCGTGACGTTCGCTCTCGGTCCGCCGTGCGGCGTCCCTCTCGGATCTCGACTGTTCGCCCGGCATGGGGTTGTAGGCCTCTCGATCGGCGTGGTGTTCACCCGAAGCTAGCCTTCCTGCCGCCCGGATCCGGCGCGGAAGCGCGCGACGGGTCCGCCACCGTGGTGTCCATCCCTATGCTCGTGGCTTCATGACGCTCGATCCCGCTGTCTCACCGTTCCTGGAATTCGCCCGCCACGAGTGGGCGGCGCTCCGCGCGTCGACCCCGATGACGCTGACAGAGGAGGACGTCGAGCGGATCCGCGGCATCAACGTCGAGCTCTCCGTGCCGGAGGTCGAGCAGATCTACCTACCCCTCTCCCGGTTGCTCAACCTCTACGTGAGAGCATCCCAACAGCTGTTCAGTGTCACCGACACCTTCCTCGGCAAGCCTTCGCACCGGGTGCCATACGTCATCGGCATCGCCGGATCGGTGGCCGTCGGAAAGTCGACAATCGCCCGCATCCTCCAGGCGCTCCTGTCGCGCTGGCCGGATCATCCATCGGTGGATCTCATCACCACCGACGGCTTCCTGCTTCCCAACGCAGTGCTCGCCGAGCGCGGCATCATGGACCGCAAGGGCTTTCCCGAGTCATACGACCGGCGCCGCCTGCTCGACTTCGTGACCGACGTGAAGGCGGGCGCCACCGAGGTGAACGCTCCGGTGTATTCGCACCTGACCTACGACATCGTGGCCTCCGAGAGCCGGGTGGTCCGCAACCCGGACATCGTGATCCTCGAAGGCCTCAACGTTCTCCAGGGTGGGGGCACCGGCTCGTACGTCTCGGACTACTTCGACTTCTCGATCTATGTGCACGCCGAACCCGCCGACATCGAGGAGTGGTACGTCGAACGGTTCGTCACCCTGCGCGACACGGCATTCCGGGAAGAGGCGAACTACTTCCACCGGTATGCCGGCCTGACCGACGACGAGGCGCTGGCAGAGGCCAAGCGGATATGGAAGGAGATCAACGAGGTGAACCTCTACGAGAACATCCTCCACACCCGCGAGAGGGCGTCACTGATCCTGGAGAAGGGCCCCGATCACGCCGTGGAACGGGTTCGGCTCCGGCGGCGATGACCGACCGGGCACACTCGCTGCGCTCCGACCTGCTCGCGGCCCGGCTCGCACCCGAAGAGCTCACTCCGTTTCTGGCCCTCCTCGAGGAAGGGACCGATGTCTTCGATCGGCACCACTACCTGCCGGGGCACATCACCGGGTCTGGCATCGTGGCGCATCCCTTCGAGCGAACCGTGGCGCTGGTCCACCACGACGCGCTCGACCTGTGGGTGCAGCCGGGTGGACACGTCGAAGCGGAGGACGAGGACGTGGCAGCCGGCGCTCGCCGCGAGGTGACAGAGGAGACCGGACTGGACGATCTGGCGTCGCTGGGGCTCCTCGACGTGGACGTCCACGTGTTCCCGGAGCGAGGCGACCGGCCCCAACACCTGCACTTCGACGTCCGCTACGCGTTCTCCGCACGCGTGGATCGCCTGGTCGCCGGCGACGGGGTCCGGCAGGTCCGCTGGGTGGCGGTCGACGCGGCGCTGGCACTGGACGAGTCGGTGGCTCGGCCGGTCCGCAGGATGGCGGCCCTGCTCGGGTGGTAGCGTCGGCCGGACCATGAAGAAGATCTTCGGCCGCGCCTGGCGCGGCGCACTGCTGAAGAAGAGGGCCTTCCAGGAGGTCTACTGGGACAGCGACTCGACCGCCGACGGAGTCATCGTCGTGGCCGCGGTGCAGGTGGTGCTCCTCGTGGCCAGCCTGGTGGCGGCAACGTTCGGCGTCCGGCAGGCGGGACTGGCGTTGGCGACCGAGTGGGACCAGTTCCTCACCGCGTTGATCTCGGCGATGATCTACGGCGTCGCCGGGTGGCTGATCCTGGCCGGTGCCGCCTGGCTGGCCGCCACCAAGATCTTCAAACAGAACGGGACCATCCAGACCATGATGGCCATGCACGGTCTCGCCTACCTGCCCCTGCTCGCCACCCTGCTCCCGTTCACCGCCGCCGACGTCCTGGCGATCATCTGGTACCTGGTGGTCGTCGTCGTGGCCACCAGGGAGGCGGTCGAGACCGACACCAAGACGGCGGCACTCTCGGTGCTGGTCGGATACGGCGTGCTCGCCATCCTTGCCTCGATCTTCGGTGGCGTGTTCTCCGCGGTCCCCGTCCTCTGACGTCCCGGTGCCCACCTACCGGCTCGACTTCTCCTACGACGGCACCGGGTTCCACGGGTTTGCCGCCCAGCCGGCCGTTCGGACGGTGCAGGGTGAACTGGAAGAGGCCCTCTCGAAGGTGTTCCGCGGGCCGATCGAGACCGTCGCCGCGGGGCGCACCGATGCCGGGGTCCACGCCCGCCTCCAGGTGGTGAGCTTCTTCGCCGAGCGGGCGGTGGCGGTCTCGACGGTGGCGAGGGCGGTGACCTCGATGCTCGGCCCCGAGGTCGTTGCCCACGGTGCCGAGGAGGTGCCCGACGACTTCAGTGCCCGGTTCTCCGCTCGTTCGCGGACCTACCGGTATCAGATCCTGAACGGTCCCGTCCCTGACCCGCTTCGCCGCCACACGACGTGGCACGTCTCCCATCCGCTCGACCTCGACGCCATGAACGTCGCCGCGTCCGCCTTCGTGGGTGAGCACGACTTCGCCGCCTTTTGCCGTCGGCGCGATGGCGCCGGTACGGAGCGCACGGTGCACGAGGCGCGGTGGGCCGCCGACGGCGACCTGGTGGTGTTCTCCATCCGGGCCAAGGCCTTCTGTCACCAGATGGTGCGCTCCCTGGCCGGATTCTGCGTCGACGTGGGGCGGGGTGCGGTGGACCCCTCGACCGTGCCTGCCGTGCTGGAGGCGGGCGACCGGTCGCGCTCGCGCCAGATCGCTCCGCCCCATGGGTTGATCCTGTGGGACGTGGAGTACTGACAGACGCGGGGTTTCCTCCCCTCCTGGGGGAGCGACGCGGGGTTTCCTCCCCTCTTGGGGGAGGTGGATGACGCCGGCAGGCGTCAGACGGAGGGGGCTCTTGGGGAGAGACAGGGTGTGTCCTCCCCTCCTGGGGGAGAGACGCGATGTTTCCTCCCCTCTT
>DATCZS010000138.1:0-14133 GCA_036525795.1 Acidimicrobiia bacterium
GGGGAGAAACCGAGGGCTCTCCCGGCGGGGGGAGGGACGGAGGGAGAGGCAGGGGCTACCGCAGGTAGCAGTGGACGGTGCGGTCGCCCCGCTCCCACGCCTTTTGCGCCGGGTAGAGGTAGGAGACCTCGTCGCCGCCGGTGCCGGGACGGGGGGAGACGAGGTGGTCTCCGAGCGATGCCGTGCACTGTTCGGCGGCCCACGCCGACATGGCCTCCTCGCCGATCCACTCCGCCTCGCCTGCGGGATGCCGCACCTCGGCGAACTTCTCCATGTCGTGGGGCTGGCGGCAGGGGACGGCACGCACGGTGGTCACCTCCAGGCCGTCTCGGTCCTGGGGGAGTACGACACAGTCTCCGACGCGCACGTCTGCCACCTCGATGGCGATGGACTCGGTCACCGTCCCGGAGGCGTCCCGGCCGACATCCCGGGACACCTCGAGGAGCATCCCGATCAGCGCCACGATCACTGCGGCCACACCAGCCATCGCCCATCTCGGCGGCCGCCTGGAGGCGTGGGGGCCGCCCGCCTCGCGTGCGCCCTCGACTTTGGCGGGGCCCGCCGGCGTCCCGCATTCGGGGCAGTGCGTGAGGAAGCCGGTGTCGAGTTCGGTGCCGCAGTTCCGGCACCGCTGGAGGCGGGCGGTGAGACTCTCCATCACCTACGACTATCGACAATCCGGCCGGATTTCTTGACGCGGGTCAGCCGACCAGGAGGGGGATCGTGGCTTCGCGCGGGTCGAGGCCGCCGTGGTAGCCGACGAGGCGCTTGTCGAAGCCGGGCGGGATCAGCAGCCGCCGGTCGGGAGCGAGGAGGACGGCATCGGGAAGCCGCTCGTCGATCTGTGGGTGGGTGGCCGGTTCGAACAGCCGGCGGAGTTCCCCGTCCCGGATGAGCGTCGCCCCGACGTCGGCGGCCAGACGTTCGATCAGGCTTCTGTCACCTCGCACCATCAGCGCCCGCGAGTCCCCGTGGAACACCAGCCCGGCGTAGGCCGGGTCGCGGATGAGCAGCTTGTCGTCGGGCGAGTAGTCGAGGTGTCCGTGGTCTGCGGTGCCCAAGAGCCCCACCCCGGGCGACCGCCGGTGACGGATCCCGCTCCAGACGTCGTCGGCGATCTTGAGCGCCCGGGCGTATTCGGGGGATTCCTGGCCCGACACGTGGGCGGCGACGTCGACGTGGGGCAGGTAGGCGAGGATCAGGCGGCCAGGAACCCGGGCCAGCGAGACGGTCGCCTCGATCAGCTCGTCCTCGTCCCGGACTCCTTCGAACCGGCAGCCGCGGTAGAGCGCCCGGCTCAGAGGCGTTCCTTCGAATGAGACCGGCTGGACGGTGATCGGCTCGCACCCGGCGGCGCGCAGCCGCTCCCACAGGTTGGGAGCCGGGAGGAAGCCCGACGTGTCGACGTCGACCCGTTCTCCGGTCGGCGTCACCCACTTCAAGGTGTTGACCACCCGCGCCACCTCCGGGATCCACATCAGGTGGGCGATCGTGCCGTGGCCCCCGGGGTGGAGCCCTGTGGCGATGGTGGCGAGGGCGACGGTGGTGGTGGTCGGGAAGGGGGCCTGGAGATCCCCGGCGTGGGAGCGGCGCAGGTCGGCGGCCGCCCGATGAGCGAGCTGGTGGGATCCGAGACCGTCGAAGAGCACCACGACGTAGGTGTCGGCCGGGGGGACCGCGTCTCCGTGGGACGGCGGGAGCCCCGGGCCGGGAGCCGTCCCTGTGAGCCGCAGCTCCAGCTCGTTCACCAGTCTGACCAGTCCTGGCAGCGGGGAATCCATGGAGCGATGTTCGCACGACTCGGCGCGTCAGGTGTCCGTCGGGAGGACGGGAGCGGGGTGGACGCCGTCGGTGGCGCCGTGGTCGGCGGGCCGCCCTGGGCCCTCCCGATCGAATGCGGGCCGAAGGACTCTTGTGCCGGCCTGCCGCGATGGATTTGGGGCGGGACCCTCGATTCCTATACTCGCCGACGCCAGTCCGACCGGTGAGGAGACATGAGCGCGTACTTCCAGGACTACATCACCGTCGGCGCCTTCGCAGCGCTCGGCGTGGTGCTGGTGGGGGCGATGCTCGGGATCGCCTCGATCATCCGTCCGGCCAACCCCACCAAGACGAAGCAGTTGACCTACGAATGCGGGGTCGATCCGGTGGGAACCGGATGGAGCCAGACCTACGTTCGCTACTACGTCTTCGGTCTGCTCTTCGTGGTGTTCGACGTCGAGGCGGTGTTCATCTTCCCCTGGGCGATCCGGGCCGAGAGCCTCGGCGTGTTCGGTCTGGTGGCGATCGTCCTCTTCATGCTGACGCTCATCGAGGGCCTGGCCTACGCCATCAAGAAGGGAGTGCTCCGGTGGGAGTAGTCCAGAAGTTCGGCGTTCCCAAGCCGATCTCCTCGCTGCTGAACTGGTCCCGCAAGTACTCGCTGTGGATGTTCCAGTTCGGTCTCGCCTGCTGCTCGGTCGAGATGATCGCCGCGGCGGGACCCCGCTACGACATGATGCGCTTCGGGATCATCCCGCTTCCCGCCTCGCCCCGGCAGGCCGACCTGATGGTCGTGGCGGGCACCGTCACCGACAAGATGGCTCCCGCCGTGCGCCGGCTGTACGACCAGATGCCGGATCCCAAATACGTCATCTCGATGGGTTCGTGTTCCAACTGCGGCGGCCCGTACTGGGACAGCTACTCGGTGACGAAGGGGGTCGACCAGATCATCCCGGTCGACGTCTACGTTCCCGGCTGCCCTCCCCGTCCCGAGGCGCTCATGGACGGCATCGTGATGTTGCAGAAGAAGATCCAGGCCGAGGACATCAAAGAGAAGTGGAACAGGCGTGACCGTGAGCCAGTCTGACACCGACGCGGCTCCGGTCGACGGCGCCGACCCGCTGGCGGATTTCGCGTCGTCGGTGGCGGAGGCCGTGGGGGGCGAAGGATCGGCCGCGTTCGGCACCGTCAAGGTGAAGGTTCCCGCCGATCGGTGGGCAGAGGCGGTCACAGCCGCACGCGACTCGTTCCACCTGGTGTTCCTGTCGTTCCTGTCGGCGATCGACTGGTCCAACGACGTGGCGGTGGGGGACCCACTCCAGGAGGGGACCGACGAGCGCTTCGAGATCCTGTGCACCCTGAGCGACCTGTCCGTGGGCCGGCGCGTCACCCTCAGCACCGACATCTCGAAGGACGACCCCCGCGTGGGCTCGATCGTCGACGTGTTCCCGGGTGCCGGCTGGCACGAGCGCGAGGCTCACGAGATGTTCGGCATCGTCTTCGACGGAAACCCCGACCTGAGCCCGCTGTACCTGCCGGATGGGTTCCAGGGCAACCCGCTGCGCAAGTCGTTCCCGCTCCTCAGCCGCGAGGTGAAGCCGTGGCCCGGCAAGGTCGACGTCGAGGGCATGCCCGGCGACGACTCTCCCAGCGAGGAGAACCCGGAAGCATGACGACGGTCGATCAGGAGCTCGTGCGCCGGCTGTCCGAGGTCTCGGTCTCGGTGGAGCTCGAAACCCCCGAGATGACCCTCAACATCGGTCCGCAGCATCCGTCGACCCACGGCGTGCTGCGGCTGGTGGCAAAGGTCGACGGGGAGCGGGCGTACGACGTCAAGCCCGTCATCGGCTACATGCACCGCGGGTACGAGAAGCTGGCCGAGGTCCGCAACTACCCGCAGATCACCGCACTCGTCAACCGCATCGACTGGGTGTCCGGGTATGCCAACGAGGTCCCGTTCATCGTCGCCACCGAGAAGCTGATGGAGCTGGAGGTGCCAGAGCGGGCCCAGTACATCCGCCTGATCCTCACCGAGATGGCCCGGATCAGCTCGCATCTGATGTTCATGGGCTCCTACCCATTGGAGCTGGGCGCGGCCACCCCGCTGATGTTCGCCCTGCGCGAGCGGGAGCGGGTGCTCGACCTGATCGAGGGGGTGACCGGGGGACGCTTCCACCCGAACTTCAACCGGATCGGAGGCGTCAAGCCCACCGCAGGAGCCGGATCCGCCCAGCGCAAGACCGTCCAGGACCTGCCCAAGGGCTTCCTGCAGGACACCCGCAACGCAATGGACCGGGTGCTCGAGGTGTGCGACGAGCTCGAGGACCTGGTGGTGGGCAACGAGATCGTCATCGCCCGGGCCAGGGGCGTCGGGGTGATCCCGCCCGAGGTGGCCGCCGCCTACGGGATGTCGGGGCCCAACCTGCGTGCCTCGGGCGTGCGCTTCGACCTCCGCAAGGTGGAGGACTACCTGCCGTACGACCGGTTCGACTTCTCGATCCCGGTCGGCGAGAACGGCGACTCGTGGGACCGGTTCGTCGTCCGGCTCGAGGAGATCCGCCAGGCGGCCCGCATCGTCGCACAGGCGGTCGACGGGATCCCGGCGGGGCCGTTGCAGGCCAAGGTGCCCAAGATCATCAAGGTCCCGGCCGGCGAGACCTACGTGCGGGCCGAGAACCCGAAGGGCGAGATGGGCTACTACGTGGTCTCCGACGGCGGCCAGGGCCCGTACCGGCTCAAGATCCGTTCCGCCTCGTTCTCCAATCTCTCCATCCTGCCCTGGATCCTCGAAGGCGCCCTGGTGCCGGACATCATCGCCATCATGGGTTCGCTGGACTTCGTGCTGGGAGACGTGGACCGATGACGCGTTTCGTCTCACGTCTCACGTCTCACGCCTCGCCTTCCTTGTCAGGCGTCAGACGACGTGACCCGCTTGCGCAGATTGACCAGGCGCCTTCTGATGTGGTCGACACGATCGATCAGACGGTCCGCCTCGATGGAATCGGTCAGACCGAGATCTCGCGCCAGAAGGATCTGATATTCGACCTCATTCGTCGAGCCGAGTGCAATGTCGAGAAAGCGGGCGTAGTCCGCCGGCGTTCTCCGTCCAGCTCCCTCGGCGATGTTGGTGGGGATGGAGGCCGCGGCGCGGCGGAGCTGAGATGTCAAGCCGTACCGCTCTCCGACCGGGAACCGCGCCGAGAGCCGGTACATGTCGAGTGTCAGCGAATGGGAGTCTTGCCACACGTCGAGCCGTCTGTAGTTGCGCATGCGAGCCAGCGTGCCGGGTTCGCTCGTCGGCGTCCAGACCTTCTCGGGACGTGGGACGTGCGACGTGGGACGTGCGACGTGGGACGTGCGACTCGCGACTTGCGACCTGCGACTCGGGACTCGGGACTTACGACTCGGGACTCACGGCTTGCGACTCGCGACTCGAGACTCACGACTCGTGACCGGCGAGCGGAGCGAGCCGCATGACCGACCTCCTCTCCAACTTCTGGGTGCTCCTGGCAGGCAAGCTCCTGATCGTTGCCACGCTGATCCCGGTGGCGGGCCTGCTGATCGGGTTCGCCGAACTCAAGCTGTCGGCGAAGATGCAGAGCCGGGTCGGTCCGTACTTCGCCGGCGGCCGCTGGGGCTGGGCCCAGCTCATCGCAGACGGCCTCAAGTTCTTCCAGAAAGAGGACATCGTCCCGGCCGAGGCCGATCGCCCCGTCTTCAAGTTCGCCCCTGCGCTGGTGCTGGTCGGAACCGTGGCCCTGTTCGTGGTGGTCCCGTTCGGTCCGGGGCTGTCTGTCCGCAACCTGGACATCGGCATCTTCTACGCCCTCGCCATCTCGTCGATCTCGACGATCGGCGTGCTGATGGCCGGGTGGTCCTCTGCCAACAAGTACTCGCTGATCGGGGGACTGCGCGCCGCCGGCCAGCTGATCGCATACGAGCTGCCGCTTGTGCTGGCCACCGTCGGCGTGGTGGTGATGGCCGGAACGATGAGCCTCGAAGGGATCGTCGAAGCCCAGGCCGCCTGGTTCTCTGAGCTGGGTTGGTCGTTGGGCTTCCCGTTCCTGATCCCGCAGTTCGTGGGCTTCGTGATCTTCATGATCGCCGCCCTGGCCGAACTCACCCGCATGCCCTTCGACATGCCCATCGCCGAATCGGAGCTGGTGATGGGCTATCTCACCGAGTATTCGGGGTTCCGCTTCCTGTTCTTCTTCCTCGCCGAGTTCGGCAACATGTTCACGATGTCGGCGCTCGCCGCCACCATGTTCCTGGGCGGCTACTGGATTCCCGGCGTGTCCACCGAGACGCTGCAGTTCATCGGACCGCTCGTCCTGTCCGCCAAGGTGTTCGTCCTGGTGTTCCTGATGATCTGGCTCCGCTGGACGTTCCCCCGTTTCCGTGAGGACCAGCTGCAGACCCTGGCCTGGAAGTGGCTGATCCCGCTGTCGCTGGCCAACATCGTCGTGACCGGAATCCTGAAGGTGGTGATCTGATGGATGCCCCCACCATCCCGGTCAAGGGACTGCTCAAGGGCATGGGCGTCACGTTCCGCACCATGATCCAGACCCTTTTCCGCCCGGGCCGCTACCTGGCCACCGTGAACTATCCGGTGGAGAAGGAGACGCCGGTGTCCCGGGCCCGCGGGGTGATCGCCCTCGATCAGGAGGCGTGCACCGTCTGCATGCTGTGCGCCCGCAACTGTCCGGACTGGTGCATCTACATCGAAGGGCACAAGGAGGAGAAGGAGCCGGACAAGCCGGGCGGCCGGGTCAAGGTCCGCGCCACCCTCGACCGGTTCGACATCGACTACGCGCTGTGCATGTACTGCGGCATCTGCGTGGAGGTGTGCCCGTTCGACGCCCTGTTCTGGAGCCCCGACTACGAGTACTCCGAAGTCCAGATGGGCAAGATGCTCCACGACATGGATCGCCTCCAGGATTGGCTCCGGACCGTCCCCGAACCCCCGGCGCTGGAATCATGATGCTCGGCTTCGCCTTACATCGTCTCACGTCTCACGTCTCACGCTTCGCGTCTGATGCGATGTTCGTGCGACGTGGGACGTGGGACGTGGGACTCATCGAGTCACTGGAGGTGACTCGATGACGTTCGAATCGTGGATCGCCGAGCCGGTGAACTGGGTCTATCTCGCCATCGGTTCGGCGGTGCTCGTCTCCGGGTTCCGGGTGGTGACCTCTCAGAACGTCATTCGGTCCGCCCTGTACCTGGTGGCGACCCTGGCGGGTTCCGCCGGGCTGTTCCTGCTTCTCTCCGCCGAGTTCGTCGCCTGGGTCCTGGTGCTGGTCTACATCGGGGCCGTCATCGTGCTGTTCCTGTTCGGGATCATGATCACCAGGGCGCCGATGGTGCGCGACGTGGGCCTGGACACCCCCGGGTCGCGGCCGCTGGCGGCGGTGGTGTCGCTGGCGCTGTTCGTGGTGCTCGCCTGGACGTCGCTGCAGGCCTTCGGTTCGACCGAGGTCACCGGCGTGGGCGAGGCCACGCCCACCGAGGTCCTGGCCGATTCCCTGCTCGGCCGGTTCGTGATCCCCTTCGAGATCGTCGGATTCATCCTCCTCGCCGCCCTCATTGGCGGCATCACCGTCGCCCGCCGCGACCTCACCCCTGCCGAGGAAGACGAAAGGGGAACGGTGTGAAGCTCGCCACACGCCGCACGTCTCACGCCCTACGTCAACGCTGCATGCGACGTGGGACGTGTGACGTGGGACGGTCGACGCCGGAGGTGTCGACATGATCGTCAATCAGTTCCTGATCGTGGCCGCCGCACTCTTCTCGCTGGGTGTGTACGGCCTGCTGGTGCGGCGCAACGCGGTGATGATCCTCCTGGCGGTGGAGCTGATGCTCAACGCCGTCAACCTGAACCTGATCGCCTTCGAGGCCTACCTGCGCTCGCCGGAGGCGCTGGGCCAGGTGTTCTCCATCTTCATCATCACCGTGGCGGCGGCCGAGGTCGGCATCGGCCTGGCGATCATCCTGATGATCTTCCGTAACCGCCAGTCGGCCAACGTCGACGAACTCAACCTGATGAAGTTCTGATGATCATGTCTCACGCCTCACGCCTCACGCCTCACGCCTCACGCTCACGATGCGTGGGACGTGTGACGTGTGACGCGGGACGGACGACTCCGCAGGAGGCCGTCGTATGACCAACCTTCTTCTGTTCGCCGCCGAGGAGGGCGGTCACGGCGGGGCCGAGGCGCTGTCCGACGGCGGGTTCTTCGCCGACTGGGCCGGACTGATGCTCATCTCGCCGTTCGTGGCCTTCCTGCTGATCGTCTTCTTCGGCAAGCGCCTCAAGTACCAGGGGGCCGAGTTCGCCATCGGGGCGCTGGCGTTCAACCTGGTGTGGGCGTCTGTGCTGTTCGTGATGAACATGACCGAGGGGATCCTCCACGAGGTGCGCTTCGAGGTGGCCCGCATCGGGCTGTTCGAGGGCCGCGACCTGATCTTCGAGCTGGGATGGATGGTCGACGGCCTCTCCATCATGATGTACTGGGTGGTCGCCTTCGTCGGCCTGCTGGTGTTCGTCTACGCGGTCGGCTACATGCACGGCGACGTCCGGGTCAGCTGGTTCTTCGCCGCCTTCTCGATCTTCGCCGGGTCGATGCTCATCCTGGTGGGTGCCCCCAACCTGATCCAGCTGATCATCGGCTGGGAGGGCGTCGGCCTCGCCTCCTACCTGCTCATCGGGTTCTACTGGGAGGACCTCGACAACGTCCGGTCCGGCAACAAGGCGTTCCTCACCAACAAGGTGGCGGACGTTGGTCTCATCCTGGGCGCCATCCTGTTCGGGCTGGCGATCGGGTCGTTCCGGTTCGTCGACATCAACGAGGCGGCCTTCGCCGGCGAGGCGGCCATCGGGGCGGTGGCGGTGGCCGGAGGGCTGCTGTTGTTCTTCGGGGCGATGGGCAAGTCGGCCCAGTTCCCGCTCCACATCTGGCTCCCGGACGCCATGGCCGGCCCCACGCCGGTGTCCGCCCTCATGCACGCCGCCACCATGGTCACCGCCGGCATCTATCTGATGGCCCGCACATTCCCGATCTATCAGGGCTTCGCAGAGGAGGCGGGGATCCGCCCGATCATGGTGACGATCGGGGTGATCACCCTCTTCGGCATGGGCCTGCTGGCGCTGGTGGCCGACGACATCAAGAAGGTCCTCGCCTATTCGACGGTGTCCCAGCTGGGCTACATGATGACGGCGGTCGCCGCCGGCGGGTACACCGCCGGGCTCTTCCACCTGTTCACCCACGCCTTCTTCAAGGCGCTGCTGTTCCTCGGTGCCGGCTCGGTGATCCACGCCGTGCACTCCAACAACATGAGCGACATGGGCGGCCTGCGCAGGGACATGCCCAAGACCTACTGGACGTTCCTCATCGGCTCGCTGTCGCTGGCGGGGATCATCCCGCTGGCCGGGTTCTTCTCGAAGGACGAGATCCTGGCCACCCTCGACTACGAGGGGTACACCGCCTTCATGTGGGTGGCGATCGCCGGTGCGTTCGTGACCGCCTTCTACATGACCAGGGCGGTGGCGCTCACCTTCTTCGGCACATACAAGGGTCACGGCCATCCGCACGAGTCGCCAGCGGTGATGACCACGCCGCTGATCATCCTGGCGGTCCCGTCGGTGATCGCCGGGTTCCTGAACATCCCCGGGGTGAAGCTGGGCTCGCTGCGCAACTTCACCGAGTGGCTGTCCGCCCGGGTGGTGCCGATGGGCGATCATCACGCCGAGGCGATCGACTGGTCGCTGGCCGCGTACGGTCTCACCGCCGGCATCCTCGGGATCGCTCTCGGCTGGATGCTGTTTGCCCGGGATGCCGAGACCCAGACGGCCCGCGACCGGGTGGAGATCCCGCTGCTCTACCCGCTGCTGCGCCAGAAGTACTACCTCGACCACGCCGCCCTCGGGGCGGTCTGGTTCACCATGAACCCGGTGGCCCGGGCGGTCAACTGGGTGAACACCTACGTGATCGACGGCATCGTCAACGGGGCGGGCCTGTTGGCGAAGGGCCTGGGACGGGTCGTCTACGGCGGATTCGACCAGCGGGGGATCGACCTGGTCTTCAACGGTTTGTCGGCGGCCGCCGACTCCGCCGGATCCGCCCTGCGCAAGTTGCAGACCGGCCGTGTCCAGCAGTACGCCACCGGCTTCGTGCTTGGTGCGCTGGTGCTGGTGGTCGTGATCGCAGTGTTCTGAGAGTTCGAGGAAGAGAGAGGCACACGACGATGGAATTGTTCGAAAGCGGCTGGGGACTCAGCCTGATCGTCTTCCTGCCGCTGGTGGGGGCGATCGTGGCGCTGGCCATCCCCAAGGACAACGAAGACGCCGTGAAGCAGTGGTCGCTGCTGGTGGCGGTGGCCACCTTCCTGCTGTCGCTGGTCGCGGTCTTCCAGTTCGACTACGGGTCGGCGAGCGCCTTCCAGTTCGAGGCGGATGTGCCGTGGATCGCCGCCATCGGCGCCAACTACCACGTCGGTCTGGACGGGATCAGCCTGCCGCTGCTGGTCCTTTCGACCTTCGTGACGGTGCTGGCGATCATCTATTCGTGGGACCACTGGGAGGAGCCCCGCAACCCCAAGGCGTTCTTGATCCTCATGCTGATCCTGGCGACGGGGATGAATGGGACCTTCGTGGCGCTCGACCTGGTGCTGTTCTTCATCTTCTTCGAGGTGGTGCTGCTCCCGATGTACTTCATGATCGGCATCTGGGGTGACAAGTCGATGCGCAGCATCCCCGGGTTCAGCCGCCAGGTGGAGACCCGGCTCTATGCCTCGATCAAGTTCTTCCTGTTCACCCTGTTCGGGTCGGCGTTCATGCTGCTCGGCTTCCTCGCCCTGTACTTCAAGTCGGGCGACTTCGGGGCCCGCACCTTCGACATCCCCGAGCTGATCGCCCTCGCCCCGCAGTTCGCCGGCTGGGGCGCCGCCGGGCTGGTGTTCGGGGCGATGTTCCTCGGCTTCGCCGTGAAGGTGCCGATGTGGCCGTTCCACACCTGGCTGCCCGACGCCCACACCGCCGCACCCACGGTCGGTTCGGTGCTGCTGGCCGCCATCCTGCTGAAGCTCGGCTCGTACGCCTTCATCCGCATTTCGATTCCGATCCTCCCGGACACGGCCCGGGAGTGGGCGCCGGCGATCGCCGTGCTGGCCGTGATCGGGATCATCTACGGCTCGCTTGCCTGTCTGGCCCAGACCGACATGAAGCGGCTCATCGCCTTTTCGTCGGTGGGCCACATGGGATTCGTGATGCTGGGCATCGCCACCATGACCGACGTCGGGATCAACGCCGCGATCATCGGCATGGTCGCCCACGGCCTCATCACCGGCCTGCTCTTCTTCCTGGCCGGGTCGATGAGCCACCGCTATCACACGCGGGAGATGGCCCGTCTGGGCGGCAACCAGAAGCTGATGCCGGTGATGGGCGGCATCCTCGCCTTCACCGCCATGGCTTCGCTCGGCCTGCCCGGTCTGGCCGGGTTCTGGGGCGAGTTCATGTCGCTCCTCGGCGCCTACAACCCGCTGGAGGCGTTGCGTGGGGACTATCTGACGCTCTTCCGGACGTCGATGGTGCTGGGGGCGGTCGGCACGGTGCTGACGGCCGGCTACATGCTGTTCATGCTGCAGAAGGTGAACCTGGGCGAGCCGAGCGAGGAGTGGGCAGGCCACGACTTCCACGACGTGGACCGCTTCGAGATGACCGCCTGGGTGCCGCTGATCATCCTGATCGTCGTCATCGGTTTCTATCCCAAGCTGGTGTTCGGCGCCACCACCGACGCCGTCGTCTCGCTGGTCAACACCGCCTTCGGGGAAGGCGCCGCCACCACCGCCGCCACCGTCTCATCGGTCCTGGGAGGCTGAGGGTGGCTGACCGCCGATCGCTGATCGCTGATCGCTCATCGATGACCGGAGGTCGTCGATGACCTGGGAGATCGACTACCTGGCGCTGGCGCCCGAGATCATCATCGTGGTGACGATGCTCGGGGTGGTGGGGCTCGACCTGTTCCTGCCCCGGCCGCTCAAGTACTGGACCGCCACCCTGGGTGTGGTCGGACTGTCGGCGGCGGCCATCGCCCTGCTGATGGGGTTGTTCGCCGGCGATTCGGTGGTGTCGATGTTCGACGGGTCGTACGTGGTCGACGACTTCGCCCGGGTGATGAAGGGCCTCTTCATCGCCGCCGGCTATCTGGTGCTGCTGATGTCGGTCTCGTATGTGGAGGCCGACCGCTACTACCAGGGCGAGTACTACTTCCTGCTGCTCAGTTCGATCCTGGGCTCGGTGGTGATGGCCTCGGCCCGCGACCTGATCGTGCTGTTCATCGGACTCGAGCTGACCACCGCCCCGCTGTTCCTGCTGGCCGGGTGGAGGAAGGGCGACATCAAGTCGAACGAGGCGTCGCTCAAGTACTTCATCCTCGGGGTGCTCTCCACCGCCATCCTGCTGTGGGGCATGTCGATGCTGTTCGGGATCACCGGCGCCGTCGACTTCGTCACCATCCGCGACCAGGTGGCGGCCATCGCCGGTGGGTCGATCCCGGGGGCGGAGCCGCTGCTGGGCCTGGCGATCCTGTTCATCCTGGTCGGGTTCGGCTTCAAGGTGTCCGCCGTGCCGTTCCATTTCTGGGCGCCGGACACCTACGAGGGCGCCCCCACCCCGGTCACCGCCTACCTGTCGGTAAGTTCGAAGGCGGCAGGTTTCGTGGGGCTGTTCGTGGTCGTGTACGTGGCGCTGCCCGAGGCGGTCGACGTCTGGGGGCCTGGCCTGTGGGCGCTCTCGGCGCTGTCGATGACGGTCGCCAACCTGTCGGCACTGCGCCAGACCAACGTGGTGCGGCTGTTCGCCTATTCGTCGATCGCCCAGGCCGGGTTCATGCTGGTGCCGTTCGCGGCGGCGGCGGTGGCGGGTCCCGAGCATCTCGCTACCGGGCTCTCGGCCTCGGTCGTCTACCTGCTCATCTACGCCATCATGAACCTGGGGGCGTTCGCCGGGATCATCCTGGCGGCCCGCCGCACCGGCAGCGGCGAGCTCGAACGCTGGGCCGGGCTGGGCCGGCTGGATCCCCGACTCGGGGTGCTGCTGGTGATCTTCGTGTTCTCGCTGGCCGGGCTTCCGCCGCTGGCGGGCTGGTACGCCAAGTTCGCCATGTTCAGCGCAGCCATCACGGCCGGGGGCACCGGGGCGATCGTGCTGGCCGCCATCGCCGCCGTCAACGCCGTCATTGCCTTCTACTACTACGCCAGGGTGGTGAAGACGCTGTGGTTCGACGAGCCGCCCGCCGGCGCCGCTCCGATCACCGAGGGTCCGGCCGGTTCGCTCGGCCTGGCGATGGGGATCGCGGCGGTGCTCACAGTGGTGATCGGCTTCTATCCGACCATCGCCGGCTTCTTCGGCGAGGCCACCGACGTCCTGATCACCGCCGCCGGGGGATAGCAGCCCGCATTTCGCGGCGCGGACGTCAGGTCGTTGCCCGGACTTCGGTTCGTTGCGATGCCGGGCGGTTCGCCCGCCCAATCAGACGGTCCGGCAGGCGATGGGTGTTCCGGGGAATCCTGGCCGTCGAACCCGTCCCAGGCCTCCGCCAACTTGCTGTGGGATGGGGTCTGAACCGCCCGCCAGAGCCGAAAACGTGGATTAGGGGAGAAAGTCCCATCTTGCTTGCGCTTGGGCCGAGGATTCGCGAGGCTGGTTCGCAATCGCGGTCACGCGAGGAGGGGCCGGGAGTCTAAGCGAGGGCGGAGATCATGAATTGGCCGGGCAGTGGCTCGACGCGCCGTACGAACGCGTCCAGAAGTTCCGTAGCGTTCCTTTCCTTCCTGACCGCCATCTCATCTCTCATCGGTGTCATGGGGATACCCGCGCCCGCTGTGGCGGCGACGACCACGACGATCGGCACGGGCGGTTCCTTGAATGACTTCGTGAACGCCGTGAACACCGCGCAGGCTGGCGACATCATCGAGATCGTCGGATCGGGTGATCCACTCAACCCGCGTGTCATCCAGTTGACCCAAACGCTCAACGTCAATCCCGGTACGACCATCCGCGGTGTCGCAGCCGACCCCGCCCTGCTCCTCAAGTCCGAGCAGATCGAGATCCGGGCCCCTGCCAGCGCTCCGGCATTCCGCGTGCTCGGCCCCGGGACGGTCAACGCGAACGGGACGCCCGGTACCGGCGCCGTCTTCATCGAGTCGCTCGAGATCACGGGTGCCGACGACCGCAGGGCGACCGGGGGTGCCATCGGCGTCGACGCGGGAGCGGCGCTCATCCTCCGGAAGGTCTCGCTCAACAAGAACAAGGCCAACGACGGGGGCGGCATCCACAACGCCGGCACGACGTACGTGTACGACTCCGTGTTCTAC
>DATCZS010000139.1:0-5294 GCA_036525795.1 Acidimicrobiia bacterium
CGACCGCGTCCGGTGACCCGATATGGGCGTAAGCCGTGACCAGCAGGTGCAGGGTGTGAGCGCGCTGGGCGTCGGTTGCTCCCGGGTCGGCCAGCGCCCGCTTGCACCAGGTGATCGTCTTCGGGAACTTGCCCTGGCGGAAGCGGATGCCGGCATAGGCGATCGACAGTTCGGCCTGGGCGTCGCCCTGGGTCCCCTCGGCGGCATGCAGCCCCCGCCGGAACCACGACAGCGCCACCGGCAGCCTCCCCGCCTTCTCCCTGATCAGCCCCTGCTTGGCCATCAGACGGCCCTGCGCCTGCGGGTCGTCCGCCAGGAGCTTGCGGGCGCTGGCATAGGTTCGGTCGGCCTCGTCGTACATCCCGGCCAGTTCGCACACGTCGCCCAGCGCCTCGTGGATACGGGCTGCCTCGGCCCGGTCGATGTCGGGAAGGTGGCGGCCGGCGTCGGTCGCCACCCGGTACTGGGTGGCCGCTTCCGCGTTGGCGTACCGGCCCTTCGCCCGGTCGCCGGCGGTCACCGCATAGCGCCAGGCCTTCGAGTACTCGCGGGCCTCGGAGTAGTGCAGCGCCAGAAACTCGGCCACCGCGTCAGGGTCGTCGCCGGCCAGCTTCTCGATGGCAGCGCCTGCCCGGGCATGCAGCTCCCGCCGTCTCCGGTAGGGGAGACCCTCGTAGGCGACCTGGTGGACGGCGGCATGCCGGAACCGGTATCGGTCGGCATCGTCGGCGTCGATGAACCGGGCCAGCGCCCGGGTGGTGGCAGCGTCGAGGACGACGTCCTCCTCGGCAAGGAACGCGTCGAGCACCACCCGCCTGAAGCTCCGGCCCAGCACACTCGACATCCGCAGCAGACGCCGGGCCAGGGCGGGCAGGGCGTCGATCTCGGCCCCGACAACCGCGTCGAGCGACTCGGGGAGATCCTCGACCCCACCGGTCTCGCGCACCACCCGCACGATCTCGCCCAGGAACAGGGGGTTCCCTCCCGCCCGGGTCACCACCAGGTCGAGCTCGGACGGGCGCAGCGGCGCCGCCTCGGTGGCGGCGATCACCGCCTGGCGAGACTCCTCCTCGGACAGCGGACCCAGCTCGATCACCTCGCCGACGGTGTCCTCGAGAGCGCGGGCGGTCACCACCACCATCCACGGGCGGGTGGCGGCGGCGGCCGCCAGCCGGCGCACCAGGCCGAGTGAGGCCTCGTCCATCCAGTGGCCGTCCTCGGCCACGATCACCCCGCCGGCAGCGAAGAGGCGGTCGAGCAGCCGGACCAGGGCGTCGGCGGTGCGGGCGGGTCGGAAACGGGGCTCGATCGCCGCCGTGGCCGGCGTGTCAGGCACCTCGATGTGGGCGACCGCTCCGAGCAGCGGCACGTCGTCCGCCAGATCGGATCCGAGCCCGGTGACGGCGCGCTCCAGATCGGCGGCCATCGTGTCCTGAGCGTTCCGCTCGACACGGAGCAGCCGGCGGATTGGATCCCGGAAGGTCCAGTACGGGTTGCCGGTCGAGTTCGGT
This sequence comes from Acidimicrobiia bacterium, assembly GCA_036525795.1. GTDB lineage: Bacteria > Actinomycetota > Acidimicrobiia > Spongiisociales > ZC4RG35 > DATCZS01. The sequence goes on from DATCZS010000139.1 coordinate 1,512, forward strand.
TCGGCCCGAAGCGAGAGGGCGGCAAGCTCGGATCCGGCCAGCGCCTCCTCCACCAGCCGCGATTTGCCGATCCCGGCTTCGCCCAGCACGGTGACCACCGCCCCCCGGCCCGCGTCGATCCCTTCCAGCCCCTGGCGGAGGGCGGCGATCTCGGGGGAGCGACCAACGAATGAGAGCACACCGTGCTGGTGGCCGGGGCGAACCCCCAGCTCCTCTCCCAGCGAGTAGGCCTGAACCGGCGCGCTCTTGCCCTTCACCCGGAACGGCTTGAGGGCGATGGTGTCGAACAACGTCCGCGATCGGTCCAGCACCCCGGGGGCGGTGTACACCTCCCCGGGCGGCGCTGCCGCCATCAGGCGGGCCGCCAGGTTCACGGTGTCGCCCATCACCGTGTAGGTGCTGCGGAACTCGGTCCCGATCCCGCCGGCGAACACGTGGCCCCGGTTCGCCCCGATCTTGACCGGGAAGGTCTGCTGGGAGTCGGCGATCTGTCTCAATGTCCGCAGCATCCGGCCCTCGTCGTCTTCCCTGGTGGAGGGGACGCCGGTGGTGAGGATCACCTTGCCGCCGTCCTCGTCGATGTCGGTGGCGAGGAAGGTCACGCCCTCGGCGTCTGCGGTCTCCTGGATGGCGGTGATCAGCCGGTCGAGCCCCTCCGCCACCGCCGCCGGCCCGCCCCGGCTCCACTCGGCCCCGATTCCTTTGAACTTCACGAATCCCACCGTGGCGATGCGGTGCTCTGGCTCGGCGTGGGTCGTACTCAGGTAGTCCCTCAGCTGGGTTGGCACGGACCGGTCGAACGCCCGAGCTGCCATTTTGCGTCGCAGGACCGGACCGGGCGTCTCCACCCTGGGTCGGGTCCAGCGCAGAACCCAGCCGTTCCCCTTGGGGACCTGGGCGGCATCGGCGGGCAGCACCGCCCGCAGCTCGGGAGAGATCACGATCTCGCCGGCGTCGGCGGTTCCCTCCATCTCGGTGGTGGTGGTGGCGGTGTCCCCGGTGATGATCAGTTCGTGGTGCGATTCCCCGACCCGGAACAGGTCGATCGGTCCGGTGTGGACCCCCACCGACATTCTCAGCCTGATCTTCCCCACCGACGTCGGGATCCTGGCCGCCTCCCGCAAGGCGGCGCGCATCTCCACCGCGGCGCAGGTGCCCTGCATGGCGTGGTCCCCGCCCTCGAACAGCAGCAGGAGGGCGTCGCCCCCGAACTTGAGGAGGCTGCCGCCCCGGGCGTAGGCGAGTCGCAGCATGTTGCCGAACACCCGGTCGAGCACGTCGGTGAGCTCCTCCGCCCCGATCCGACCGCGCCGCGCCAGCTTCTCGGACAGATTGGTGAACCCGGAGATGTCGACGAAGCAGAGCGTGCCGTCGAGTCGCTGCCACTTGCTGTCGGGGGAGTCCAGGTCCCATTCGGACAGCACCCGCGGCACGTACGGCTCGAGCGGGTGGGTCGGACGGGCCTTGGCCTCCATGGGGGCCAAGGCTACCGCCCCGTCAGCGGGGAGCGACCCGGACGGTTTCGCCTTCGACGGCGGCGATCGTGTCGGGGAACACCGCCTGGGCAGAGACGAGCAGCTCGTCGATCTGGTCGTCGGTGCGGGACGGATCGTGGCTGGTCAACACCAGCGTCCCCACCCCGGCGGCCTGGGCCACCTTGACGCCCTCCTGCCAGGTGGAATGGCCCCACCCCACCTTGCGCTCCTCGTACTCGCCGGGGAGGTACTGGGCGTCGTAGAACAACACGTCGGCGCCGTGGGCGAGCTCGAGCAGGGCCTCGTCGGCCTCGGGCACCCCGTGTTCGATGTCGGTGGCGACCACGAGGGTGGCGCCCCGGTACTCGATGCGGTAGCCGGTGACCCCGTCCGGATGGTGCAGCGGCACCGGCACGATGTGCATGTCCTCGATGGTGAACGGTCGGCCGGCGTCGATGTGGTGAAAACGGCGTTCGGCCGCCGTCGAGCGGAAGTTCACCGGGAACCAGGGCGGGCGCATCACCCGGTCGATCGCCTCCTCGATGTCCATGTGTCCCACCATCCCCCCGTAGAAGTCGAAGCGGTTGCGGGAGTCATACAGCCCGCCGAAGAACGGCAGTGCCAGGCAGTGATCCCAGTGGATGTGGGTCAACAGCACCGAGAAGTGCATCGGAGCCGACGGGAGCTCGGGAATCATCGAGAGGGCGCCGGTTCCTGCGTCGATCAGCACCCGCTGCGTCTCGGAGAGCTCGATCTCGAACGAGGTGGTCGCCCCCCCGTACCTGTGAAATGACGGGCCGCTGACGGGAACCGACCCTCGACACCCGCGGACCCGTACGTCGAAACCTTCCATTGTCCGCCTGCCTCCAGAACTCGATCACCAGCTATCGACAAGAGCCGGCGCCACCTTAACCAACGTTCCCGGGCGGAAATCCGGAGGATCAGTCCGGCTGCGGGGCGCGGGCCGCCATGGTGCGGAACTCGTGTTCCAGGATCGAATAGAGCGAGTGGTCGGTCCAGATGCCCCGGATCAGCAGCTCTTCTCGCAGCACCCCCTCCCGCACGAACCCCAGCTTCTCCGCCACCCGCTCGCTGGCCCGGTTGCCGACGGCGATCCGCAGCACGATCTTGTGCATGTTGAGCACGTCGAACCCGACCCGCATCAGGGCCTGGGTCGCCTCGGTGGCGATGCCGTTGGTCGTCCGGTCGGTGCGGATCCAATAGCCGATCTCCCCGGTGCGGGCCAGACGCGACACGTGCCAGACCGAAATGTTGCCCAGATGGGTTCCCGGATCGTTTCGAAGCCGGATCGAGAAGTCGAACGCCTTGCGCTCCTTCCACGACTGGATCGAATCCCGGACGTAGGCGGCGGCGTCCTCCCGCCCGTACCCCCGGTGGGCCCACGGAAGGTACGCCTCCAGTTCGGGGAGGGACGACAGCACCGCCTCTGCGACGTCGTCGACGTCCCGCCGGGTGAAGCGCCGCAGCACGAGTCGATCGGTCCCGATCCGGTCGGGGAGCATCCGAACAGGTTATCCGGCCGTAGGATGCAGCGGGTGTGGGACCGCCTGGTGTACCGAAGCGAGCCGCCTGCGCCGTCGGGGTATCCACAGGCCGCAGTGCTGGCGGCCCTGTACGAAGACGAATCCGGCCGGATTCGCATGGTTCTCACCAAGCGGCCGGACACCATGCCCACCCATGCCGGCCACGTGGCGTTCCCCGGGGGCCGACCCGACCCCGGCGACGCCGGTCCGGTCGACACCGCCCTGCGCGAAGCCGAGGAGGAGGTGGGCATCGATCCCCGGACGGTCGAGGTCCTCGGATTCCTTCCCGAGGTGAACACCGTCTCCTACTCGCTGATGGTGGTGCCGGTGGTGGGCCGGCTTCCGGCCCCGCCGCTGCTCGTTCCGGACGAGCGGGAGGTGGTGCGGGTCTACCACCCGCTGGTGACCGACCTGGCAGACGACGGCCGCTGGCGCTTCGAGGACTGGAAGGGCCGCAAGGTGTGGTTCTACGACCTGGAGGGCGACATGCTGTGGGGGGCGACCGCCTGGATGATCCGCAACCTGCTGGGCCTGGAGGTGGCGTGAACTACACCGCCGAGCCACAGAGCCTCTTCACCTTCGCCTTCGACCTGGTGAGAGGCGGGCTCACCGTCGGCTTCGTCCAGCACCGGCTGTTCGGCCGCAAGGGTGTGATCGAGGTCGACGGCGTCGGGTACGAGGTGTTCCGCACCGGCCCGGCGGCGTTCGCCCTCGCCCAGACCGGGGTGCCGGGGGTGGTGGTCTCGGCCGAGCGGCCCGGGCTG
>DATCZS010000140.1:0-31830 GCA_036525795.1 Acidimicrobiia bacterium
GCTCGGTGGTGCCCATCCCCAGGTAGGCGACGGACTCGAGTTCGCCGCCGCTACTCGAGATGATCAGGCCCACTGGCACGGCGCACACGACAGCCACCGCGGTCAACCACCCATACACCTTCCGGCGAAGAGGTCGCTGCCGCTCGATCGTCTCGATCGGCTTCTGCCGCTCTTCGAGGATTGTCATGATCACCACCTCCATGCGCCCTGCGTCTTCATCCCTACGTTCTCGCAGCCACATCGGAAACCGGTCGGCGATCGCTCAACAAACGCTCAACGCACCACCCATCAAGGGTCGACCGTCACTGGTCGGATTGCCCGCAGCCGCCCAGAATGTGAACCAGGGTTCAGCCCCCCGAAGGGCCATGGAATACCGCATTCTTGGATCCCTCGAAGCCCGGTCGAACGGACACTCGATCGACCTCGGACCTCCCAAGCAGCGGTCGCTTATGGCGCTGTTGCTTCTTCATGCCGAGCACGTGGTTCCGGTGGATTCGATCGTCGAGGCATTGTGGGGCGACGGTCCACCCGAGACCGCGGTCCATTCGATCCAGGTATACGTATCGAATCTCCGCAAGGCGCTTCCGCCGGATGTGATCGAAACCAGACCGGCGGGCTACGTGTTCCACCTGGGAACGGCGAGTCTGGACGCAGATCTCCTCGAGACCCTGACCGACAAGGCCGCCGACGCTCTGAATCGGGAACGGTTCGATGTCTCCCTGGCCCTCATGGAAGACGCCGCGGCCCTCTGGCGCGGACCTGCCCTCTCCGAGTTCCGCTACGAGGAGTTCGCCCACACCGAAGCCGAGCGACTCGAGGAGCTTCATCGCCGAGCAGAGGAGGTGGCATGCCGGGCATTGCTGGGCCTCGACCGAACGGTGGAGGCGCTCCCTCGGCTCCAAGGCCTGGCGGCGTCCAATCCGCTGCACGACGGCTACGTCGAACTGCTGATGTGGAGTCTCTTCCGACAGGGCCGGCAGGCCGAAGCTCTCCGCGTCTTTGCCCAGCACCGGCGTCTGCTCGGGGAGACACTCGGGATCGAGCCGAGCCCGCGACTTCAGCAACTCGAGGAGAGAATCCTCCTCCAAGACGGGACGCTTCGAGAAGGCCTGGACCCCGGGGTGAAGGCACTTCAGGACACGATGCCTCCCTTCGTCGTCCACAACCCGTACAGGGGCTTGCGCCCGTTCGGCGAACAGGACGCCGGCAACTTCTTCGGCAGAGACCACCTCGTCGAGCGACTCCTATCCGCCATCTCGGGTCCCTACCGGATGCTGGCGGTGGTGGGCCCCTCCGGTTCGGGGAAGTCGAGTGTCATCAGGGCAGGGTTGGTGCCGAGGCTCCGCGCAGGAGCGATTCCCGGCTCGAGCTCGTGGAGGGTCGCCGTGATGGTTCCCGGCGCCGATCCATTCGTTCAACTCGAGGCAGCTCTCCTACGATCGACCGCGTCCGGATCCGCCAGTCCCACCGGGAGTCTCGACCGCAACGACCGGGGAATCCTCGAGGCCGTACCCGGCGTGCTTGGGGATGACGAGACCGAACTGGTGCTGGTCATCGACCAGTTCGAAGAACTGTTCACCCTCGTGCCCGACGCCGTGCGGACTCGGTTCCTGCGCGGCCTGCTCGAGGCGACCGCCGATCCTCACAGTCGCACTCGGCTGGTGGCAACGCTGAGGGCGGACTTCTACGACCGGCCCATGCAGTACGCGGAGTTCGGGGCGAAGTTCACCGAGAACGTCGTGAACATCACGACGTTCACGGTCGCCGAGTACGAGGAGGCGGCCACCCGGCCCGCGGCCAATGCCGGTGTCACCGTCGAACCCTCCCTGGTGGCCGCGCTGGTGTCCGACGTCGTTGCTCAGCCGGGCGGGCTGCCGCTGTTCCAGTACGCGCTCACCGAGCTCTTCGAGGGTCGCGACGCCCCTGTGCTCCGGTTGGATTCGTACCTGGCGATGGGCGGGCTGAAGGGGGCCCTGGCCAGACGCGCCGAAGCCGCGTTGGCGGCGCTCGATGAAGGAGGCCGGCGAGTGGCCAGACAGCTCCTTCTCAGGCTCGTCGCAACGGACCCGAACGGAGAGATCAGCAGACGGCGTTTGGCTCGAGAGGAAATCGCGGCACTCGAGTTCGACCCCGAAGCGGTGGAGGGCGCGCTCAGGACATTCGGCAGCCACGGATTGGTCACCTTCGACATCGACCCCGTGCACGGCACACGCACGGTGGAGTTCTCCCACGATGCCCTGCTTCACGAGTGGCCACACCTGGCCACCACCGTCCGGGACGCAGGCGCGGACCTCCACCGACACTCCACGCTGGCAGCTGCCCTTGCGGAATGGCAGGGATCGGGCAGGGAACCCGACTATCTGCTCGACGGCGGCCAGCTGGTGCGACTCCTGACCTGGCGAGATCAGACCGAGATGCGCCTCACGTCCACCGAGAACCGGTACCTCGACACGAGCGCGGCACGAGAAGAGGCCGAACAGTCCGCTCGAGCCGAGGCGGAACGGATGCTCGAACGTCGGGCACGAAATCGTCTCAGAGCCCTCGTGGCGGTCGTCCTGGTGGTCGTGATCGGCCTGGTGGCAATCACGACCACCGTGCTCCTTACGAGCCCTCCCAGCGCTGCGGTCCTGCACGAGGGGGAAGATGCCGGATTCTCGGAGCTGTCACTGTTGGGAGCGCAGCGAGCCGCCCACGACCTGGGCATCGAGGTGGAACGGATCCTCGCTCTCACCGGATACGAGGACAAGCTCCGGGAGGCGGCCGAGAGCGGCTTTGACATCATCGCCACGACAGGGGGGAGCTTCGCCGAGGCGATCGAGAACGTTGCACCCGAGTATCCGGACACGATCTTCACCCTCAACGATGCGGTCGTCCCTCTGCCCAACGTCGTATCCATCGTGTTCGCGGAGGAGGAAGGCTCGTATCTCGCAGGAGCTGCAGCCGCGCTGACCTCGAAGACCGGGACGATCGGGTTTGTCGGGGGTATGCCGGTGGCGCTCATCGAACGTTTTCGGGCGGGCTATGAGGCAGGAGCCCGCGCCGTCGATCCCGGAGTGGAGATCCTCACCAGTTGGGTGACGACCACGTTCGACATCTCGACCGCATTCAATCGCCCAGATCTGGGCCGCCGGGTGGCGGAGGCCCAATTCGAGGCCGGGGCGGATGTCGTCTACCACGCAGCAGGTAGATCCGGCCACGGCGTGCTCGAGGCGGCGGTGGCGGGGTCGACACCGCAACACACGCTCTGGTTCATCGGGGTGGATGTGGACGAGTACGTCACCGCGTCGGCGGACGAGAGACCGCACATCCTCACCTCGATGATCAAGCGAGTCGACGTCGGAATCTACGAATCGATCCGGGCACTGGTCGAAGACCGCCTCAGTCCGGGTCTCGTCACCTACGACCTCGCCTCACACGGTGTCGGCCTGGCCGAATCGGGCGGGCTCGCCGCCGAGCACCGGAGCATCATCGATGGCCTCGCCGCGCGGGTCATCGATGGAGAGATCGAGGTCCCCGATGCCCCTGGGGCGGCCATCCTGGTTGACCCAGAGGTTCCCGAGCCGACGGCGGACGCGCGGGTCACCTTCGACGGGCGCGACTGTCGGTACGACGGCCCCCTCGAGGTCCAGACCACTGACGTGCTGGCGCTGACCATGGAGAACGCGACCGGTCAGTCGATCACCTTCGCGGCGCTTGCCACCGACCTGCAGGCCGCGCCCGAGCTCAATTCGGGACCGAGCGGCCGCTCGCCACCCTCATGGGCTGACCTCGAGGCGAGTTCACTCTTCGCGGTGTCCCCTTCGACCTCCCAGTCGGTCTTCCTCGAACCGGCGGCAGCCGGCTACGCCGTGTACTGCCTCACAGAGGACTGGGCATATCCGGCGACCTTCATTGCGGTTCGATCACCGTGACCGGCTTGAGGGCCGTACCCGTCCCAGGCGGTTCCGGTCGAGCCGATCCCCAACGAGGCCGCATCGTCGCGACCGCTGGTCGAGGCCGACGCGACTGGTGCGGGCGCCTCTCCGATCAGACCTCGCCGCCGACCATCCAGATGGTCCGCTCGTAGGAGTCCGCCAGGCGGGCCTCCACCGCGGCCACGTCCAGTTCTGGGATCTCGTAGTGGTCCGCGAGGATGCACGCCACCGACGGCATGTCCGAGAGATCCGGCCAGGCGTCGGGATGCCACAGCCGACCGCGCCTCATCGCCTTGGCGCAATGGATGAAGACCTCGTCGACGTCGATTCCGATCGCCACCCGGGGCCGGATATCACCGTCGACGCACGCGTCGAGCACACCCGGGTCGGTGGTGATGGTGGCCCGACCGTTGACCCGGAGCCCCTCGTCGAGACCGGGGATGCAGAAGAACAGACCGACACCCGGGTTGTCGACGAGGTTCCCCAGCGAATCGAGACGGTTGTTGCCCGCCATGTCGGGCAGGGCAAGCCGATGGTCGTCGAGCACCCGGACGAATCCCGGGTTCCCGCCTCGGGGCGAGACGTCCACCCGACCGGCACCGTCCGAGGTGGCGAGGAGGGCGAACGGCGACCGGCCGATGAAGTCCCGACAGTGCTCGTCGAGGTGGTCGATCTGCTTGGCGAGAGAGGGGCGCGACGGCTCGCGGTAGATCGAGCGGAGATCGGCGAGGGTCGTCAGGGCGTCGGCGAACGGCATCTGCGAACCATACGGAGGGCGTGCGGCCCGCACAAGGGTTCCGGCCGGGAACGGCGCTCCCCCGCAACGGACGCCAATCGGTCATCTGGCGTGCGTCTGAGTCGGCCCGGCTGCCACGATGCATGCCGACACCATCGAGGAGGCTCGTGGCCGAGGTACTGCTGTTCCACCACGCATTGGGGCTCACCGACGGGGTCGAGACGTTTGCCGACCGACTGCGCAGCGCCGGTCACCGCGTGACGACACCCGACCTCTACGAGGGGGCCACGTTTCGCACCGTGGAACAGGGCGTTGCCCACGCCGAGGCCGTCGGATTCGACGAGATCCTGGCCGCCGGCACCGGCGCAGCCGGACAGAGCCCTGCAGGAGCCGTGTACGCCGGGCTCTCTTTGGGTGCCCTGGTCGCTCACATGCTCGCGCAGACCCGTCCCGGAGCAGCCGGGGCACTGCTGTACCACCACGGCGACGTGCCCGTGACGACCTTCGGACCGTCATGGCCGAGCAGGGTCGACCTTCAGATCCACGTCAACGAGCACGATCCGTGGTGCGAACTCGACGTCGTCGAGGAGTTCGTCGCGGTTGCCGGAGCGCACGCCCGGGCCGAGCTGTTCGTATACCCGGGTTCCACCCATCTCTTCCTCGACTCCGGTCTCGACGACTTCGACCCGGCGTCGGCGAACCTTGCGCTCGAACGAACGCTCGCCTTTCTGAACCGCATCGGCTGACGGGGCGGGCGCCTATCCCTCGACGGTGATCCCCTCGACGTACACGGCCTCGAGCGGCCGGCTGTTCTCGGGGCTGTTGGGCTGGCGGGTGGTGGGTACGGCTGTGATCCGGTCGAGCGCATCGAACCCGTCGACCACCCGACCCAGGACGTTGAACGACGCCGAGAGATTGGCGGCGTCTTCTCCTGTGACGATGAAGAATTGACTCCCGGTGGTCCCCGGGCCGGATCCCTTGGCCATCGCCACCACACCCCGTTCGTAGGCGAACCCCGCCTCGGGGAACTCGTTGGCGATCCGATAGCCCGGATTCCCGGTGCCACTGGCAGTCTGATCGCCGCCCTGGATCACGAAGTCGGAAGCGATGCGGTGGAACACCGTCCCGTCGTAGTAGCCCTCTCTCGCCAGGAAGACGAACGACGCCACCGACAGAGGCGAGATCGAGGGATCGAGTTCGACCGTGATCGGACCGCAGCTGGTGGCGATCACCGCCTCGATCCTGCCGGCGACGGGCGACTCGTCCGGCGCCTCGAACTGCATCGGCGTCAGCGAATCGGGTGCATCCGCCCCACAGGCGGTCGGCAGGTCGCGGAAGGCGAGATAGGTGTCCGCCACCTCGGGCCCGCCGCTCGACAACACACCGGTGAACAGGAGCACCACTGCCACGCTCACCCCGATCCCGAGCCCCAACCGGACGCGGCGCCACAACTCCTTGCGGGACTCGGCTTTGCGCTTTGCCTCCCGGGCGGCGGTTCGTCCGGCCTTCTGTCGTTCACGTCGGTCGCTGCTCATGGCAGCCGAGAGCGTACCGTCCCCGGTGCGTTCTTCGATTCCCACGGACCTCGTATGCTGACGCGGCCCATCGCGGGAGACCCCACACCATGGCCTTGATCGTCCAGAAGTACGGCGGCACATCCGTTGGCTCACCCGATCGGATCGCCCGTGTCGCCGACCGCATCGTCGCCACCCGCCAGGGCGGCAACGACGTCGTGGTGGTCGTCTCTGCGATGGGGAAGACCACGGACGACCTCATCGACCTCGCCAGACAGGTCAACCCCTCTCCCCCAGCGAGGGAGATGGACATGCTGCTCACCGCAGGAGAGCGAATCTCCATGGCGCTGACGGCGATGGCCATCGAAGGCCGCGGCGTTCATGCCGTCTCGTTCACCGGTTCGCAAGCGGGAATCCTCACCGACGCCGCCCATGGCTCGGCCAAGATCCAGACGATCCGGGGCACCCGGGTGCAGGAGGCACTCGCCGAGGGGAAGGTGGTGATCGTCGCCGGCTTCCAGGGCGTCGACCCCGACTCGCGCGAGATCACCACCCTGGGCAGGGGCGGCTCGGACGCCACGGCGGTGGCCCTTGCGGCAAGCCTCGGTGCGGATGTGTGCGAGATCTACACCGACGTGGACGGTGTGTTCACCGCGGACCCACGCATCGTGCCAGACGCGAGGAAACTGGCGCAGGTCGCGTTCGAGGAGATGCTCGAGTTGTCCGCGGCGGGAGCGGGCGTCCTCATGAGCCGAAGCGTCGAGTTCGGACGCAGGTTCAACATCCCGATCCACGTGCGATCATCCTTCAACGACACGGAGGGGACCTGGGTGCAAGAGACAACCATGGAGCAGGCGATCATCAGCGGGATCGCCCACGACACATCCGAGGCGAAGCTGACCGTCAGGGGTGTTCCGGATCGTCCCGGCATCGCCGCCGAGCTGTTCGAGGCCCTGTCCGACCGCGACATCAACATCGACATGATCGTGCAGAACACGTCCCACGACGGAAGCACCGACATCTCGCTGACGGTTCCCAAAGCGTCTGTCGCGATCGCTCGGAGCGTCGCCGAGCAGGTGGCCGCCCACGTTCAGGCGCAGGGCGTCGAGGTGGACGACGCGGTCGGCAAGGTGTCCCTGGTCGGCGCCGGCATGAAGTCGCATCCCGGTGTCGCCGCCAAGGTGTTCAGGACACTCGCAGACGCCGGCATCAACATCGAGATGATCTCGACATCGACCATCCGGATCTCGTGCGTGATGCGAGCCGACCACGTGGCAGACGCCGTGAAGGCTCTCCACGCCGCCTTCAACCCGCCGATGATCAGCGAAGAGGTCGGGGCATGACCGGGATCCGCACGGCCGTCGTCGGCGCGACCGGAGCGGTCGGCCGAACGATGATCGACATCCTCCAGCAGCGGTCATTCCCTGTGTCGGAGCTTCGCCTCTTCGCCTCGGCCAGGTCGGCGGGCTCCAAGATCGAAACACGCTGGGGTGAGATCGAAGTCGAGGACCTCGACATCTCCGACCCGACAGGGATCGAGCTCGCCCTCTTCTCGGCGGGTGGAGACCGTTCGCGCCAGTTCGCTCCGCTCTTCGCGGAGCGCGGCGCCGTCGTCGTCGACAACTCCTCTGCGTTCCGGATGCGCGACGACGTCCCGCTGGTCGTCGCCCAGGTCAACGATGACGCAGCGTCCCGGCGCCCCGCCGGCATCATCGCCAACCCCAACTGCACGACGATGGATCTCATGATGGCGGCCGGACCCCTGCACCGGGCGGCCGGGCTTCGATCGATGGTCGCGACCTCATACCAATCGGTGTCTGGCTCTGGACAGCGGGGGATGGTCGAGTTGTTGCGCCAGACCGATGCGCTCCGCCCCCAGGCCGACGCCCTGCAGCACGGCGGCTGGACGGACCCCGGGAGCGAGGTCTACCCGCGACCCATCGGATTCAACGTCATCCCCTTCGCCGGATCAGAGAAGGAACAGGGATACACGGACGAGGAATGGAAGCTCGTCTTCGAGACCAGAAAGATCCTGGATGCTCCCGGCGTGTCGGTGGAGCCGACCTGTGTTCGGGTGCCGGTGATGGTCGGTCACGGGATCGCCGCCACCATGTGGTTCGATCGGGCACTGCGCCGGGAGGAAGCGGCCGACGTGCTGTCCTCTGCGCCCGGAGTTCAGTTGTGGGAGGACTCCGTTCCCACACCGCTCGACAGCGCCGGCATCGATGACGTGCTGGTCGGCAGGGTGCGCGACACCGTCGGCACGGCCGGAGGGATCAGCCTGTGGGTGGTGGGCGACAACCTGCGCAAGGGAGCCGCTCTGAACGCCGTGCAGATCGCAGAACTGGTGGCCCGGGGCGGCTGACTCCCGATCCCCTCACACGACGATCGGGATCGAAGCAACCAGATCCCCCGCCTCCGCCACCGGGGGAGGCATCGCCCCGAACTCGACGGCGGACAACCGTTGGATCGACTCGATCCAGGCGCCCATCACCGAGACATAGGTCCGGGCGGGGGCCGCGGTGCGGACGGGTTCTGTCGCGGCGGCCGCCGGTGGCGGCGGCACCGGGGCAGGGGGAGGCGGCGCCGGAGGCGGAACGGCGACCCCGGTCTTCGCGCAGAACACGATCGACACGTAGAGGGTGCCGTTGGCGGCCCGGGCGATCCCCGTTCCCATGACCGTCCAGCCGGAGCGAACGATCAGCGACCAGTGGGTGGCGCTGGCCTTGAAACCCGCCCAGATGGCGTCCACGGACGGGCCCGCCCCGACCACCTCTCCGGCGGAAGAACACGGAAGCCCCGCGAGCGAAGTGTGACCGAGGGCGTTGGCATTCGCCTGCCGTTGCGCCGAAGACTGCGCGACGGCACCGATGCCGGCATCTACGGGCAACACGCTCCCTCGGGCCGCATCGACCTTGGCGGAGAGTGCATCGGCCGCAGCCGGGAGCGCACCCACCAGGACCAGGAGCGTTGCCACCACTCCCCATTGGCGGAAACGCACGCCGGCAGCATAGGTCGAACGGACGGGTGAGCGAACTCAATCCAGCCGATGTCGCCGGGTCGGGAAAAGTCTCCTTGGAGGACCGACCACCGGGTGCGGTCCCCGCCTGCGAGCCGGACTCGCCGCCCCGAGGCACCGGACCCCCGGCGAGGCGGGCCGCTACCGTCTGGCCGTTCCATGGCAGTCGATCTCCACACCCACAGCACGGCGTCCGACGGATCGGTCGATCCGGGGGATCTCGTCGGCAAGGCTGCGGCGCAGGGCCTCCGGGCCATCGCCGTCACCGATCACGACACCCTCGAAGGCATCCCCGCCGCCAGGGCCGCCGCCGTGTCACTCCCGATCGAGCTGATCCCGGGTGTCGAGCTCTCGCTCGAATGGACCAAGGGCGGGATGCATCTGATCGTCCTGTGGCTCGAACCGGGGTCCGGCCCTCTCCAGGACCGGCTGCACGAACTCCAGGACGGTCGGGACTCCCGCAACGCTCGCATCGTCGAGCGGCTTCGATCGCTCGACGTCGACATCACCCTCGAGGAGGTCGAACGGGAAGCGGGGACCGGATCGGTCGGGAGGCCGCACATCGCCGCCGTGATGGTGGGCAAGGGCTACGTCGCCGATATCGCCGCCGCGTTCGACCAGTACCTGGCCAACGGAAAGCCGGCGTATGTCGACCGGCTGCGACTCACACCCGAAGACGGGATCAGGCTCTCGATCGAGTCGGGTGGAGTGCCCATCCTCGCGCACCCCCACACCCTGGGCATCGAGAACAGGTTCGAGATGGCGGACCTCCTCGAGCGCCTCGTGTCCTCAGGGCTGGTCGGAATCGAGTGCTACTACGGGACGTACGACCGAGCCGGTCGCGCAGGGATGGCGGCGCTCGCCCATCGATTCGGCTTGACCCCCGCCGGGGGATCCGACTTTCACGGAAGCTACAAGGCGGACGTCCTGCTCGGCACCGGGAAACTGGGGCTCGGCGTGCCCGACCAGGTCCTCGAGGAGCTGCGAGATCGAAGGCCGTGAGCGAGACATCCGCCATCGGTCGGGCGGCGCTCGTCGTGTCTGGCGGGATACTGCTGTCGCGGATCCTGGGCTTCCTCCGCAACGTGGTCCTGTTCGGAGTTCTCGGCCTTGAGTCACAGACCGACCTCTACGTGGCGGCCTTCTCGATCCCCGACTACCTGTTCTTCTTGATGGCAGGCGGCTACCTGTCGATCACCCTCGTTCCGATCCTCACCCGCCACCACGCCCAGGGCGACGAGCGCGGAGCCATGGAGTCGTTCACCGCCGTGTTCCGGATCGTGACCGTGCTGCTGGTGGCACTGGCGATATTCACGCTCGCGGCGGCCGAACCGTTGACGCGGATGATCTTCCCCGAGGTGCTCGACCAGGCCCGCCTGGTCCGCCTCACCCGGATCGCCCTCGTCTCCCAGATCTTCTTCGGGATGGGAACACTGCTGATGGCTGCCCAATACGCCAAGAAGCGGTTCCTCATCCCCACCATGGCGCCGCTCATCTACAACCTGTCGATCATTCTCGGCGGTCTCATCGGAGTGGCGGCCGGCGACCCCGCGCCGGAGTGGTTTCTCTGGGGAGGGCTGGCGGGAGCCGCCGTCGGCAACTTCGGGGTCCAATGGTGGGGGGCGCGCAGGGTCGGCATGCGCCTGGTGCGAGGAGCGCCGTGGAGCACACCGGCAGTCGGCCAGTACTTCGCCATGGCGCTCCCGCTGATGATCGGCCAATCGGTGGTGGCCCTCGACGAGCAGTGGCCACGCTGGTTCGGTCAGTTCGCAGGCGAAGGGGCACAGGCTGCTCTGACGGGCGCCCGACAACTCAACATGGTTCCCGTCGGGGTGATCGCCCAGGCCGTCGGCGTGGCGGCGTATCCCTTCCTCGCCTCGCTGGTCTCCGAAGGTCGCCTGCGCGACGTGCGCGACACGGTCGTCGCCTCCGTGCGGTCGTCGACCGCGGTGGGAGGCCTCGCCGCCGCTCTGGTGGTGGGTCTGTCCGCCCCCATCGTCAGGGTGGCATATCAATACGGGGCGTTCGGAGAAGAGGACACCACTCGGGTCGCCACGCTGCTTCTCTTCTACGGTCTGTCGATCCCCTTCTGGCCGGCCCATCAGACCTACGCAAGGGCGTTCTACGCCCTCCGTCGCATGTGGACGGTGGTCGGGATCGGCACGCTCGTCACCGCCCTCACCATCCCCCTCATCTGGTGGCTGGTCGGCCTGAGAGGTGCCGGCGGCGTGGCACTCGGCAGCAGTGCGGGGGTCGCGCTCTACACGATGGCGATCGCCATCGCCTGGCATCGGCGCGGCGACAGGAGCGAGTGGCTCCCGGTGCTCGGACACGCCGGGAGGCTCTTGGCGTGCGTGGCGGTGGCGGGAACGGCCGCCGCGCTTGCCAGAGTGGGATTGGAGCGCATCCAGACCCCCCAACCGGCGACCCTGCTGGTGGGGGCGGCGGTAGGGACCGCCGCCTACCTGGCGGCCGGGCGGGTGCTCAGGCTCTCCGGAGTCGACGCGATCTGGTCGCGCCTCACTCGACTTCGCTGAGCCAACCGTAGATGTCGGGGGTGGCCCCGACATGGAGATCGGTCAGAGCCTTGCGAAGACGGAGCGTGTTGGACCCGGCGTCTCCGGTCCCCACCGGCACGTCCTCCTCGTCGATCACCAGAGTGCCGACAGGGGCGAGGATGGCCGCAGTGCCCGAGAGCGCCGCCTCGGCATCGGTTCGGCCGGCCCACTCCACGATGTCCTCGACGCCCACCTCCCTCTCCTCGATCTGGTAACCCAGATCGAGGGCGATGCGGAGGACCGAGTCTCGAGTGACCCCGTGCAGGAACGACTCGGTGAGGGCGGGGGTCACGATCCGTTCCGAGTCGATCAGGAGGAAGTTGGCGGCGCCCGTCTCCTGCACGACGCCTCCGGGAGCGAAGAGCACCTGATCCACGGACTGCTCCGCCTTGGCCCTCATCGTGATCCCGAGCGCCATCACATAGTTGGCGCCCGACTTGACCATGCCGAACTGGGGAGTGGTGCGAGGCCGGTGGGTCTCGACCAGCAGCCGCAGCGGGCGGGCCCCGCCGGCGAAGTAGTCCCCCACCGGACTGGCCAGCACGTACAGCAGCGCTTCCTTCGAAGGCACCGCCGCAGCTCCGATGTTCGCCTCGGTGCCCACCAGCGTCGGCCGCAGGTAGAGCGAGCCAGGAGCGCTCGGCACCTGGTCGAGGTTGGCCGCGACCACGCCAGAGACCATCGTTGCGAGCATCTGGGAGTCGGGAGCCGGCAGGTACAGCAGCTGGGCGCTCTTCTGCATCCGCTCGACGTGGCGGTCGAGCCGAAACACCCGCACCCTCCCATCGAGGCCGCGATGCGCCTTCAATCCCTCGAAGCAGGCGCTTCCGTAGTGCAGCACGTGTGTGGCGGGGTGAAAAGAGAACGGCTCGACCGGCCCGAACCCGGGAGCGCCCCACGAACCATCCTTCCAGCGGGCCACCGACATCGTCTCTGCGAACACCGTTCCGAACGGACCGGTCGGCACCTGTGAATGGCTGGTCATTGATCCTCCAGATCGATCGGCGGGCACAGGGTCATCGCGGCCAGTTCAACCCGCGCTCGGGAAGCACCGGAGGGGAGAACCGTGATATCGGTGCGGGCCGACCGCTACGGACCCAGGCGGGGAACACATTGGGCGGCGGGAGCAAACCCCGCAAGACATCCTCGGTCTCCAGGACGTGCTGCACGACGGCGGCGATGGCGGCGGCCTCGTATTCGCCGGCCCCACCTCGGATCTCGAACGAATCGGCTCTCACTTCTCCAACTCCACCAATTCGATGAGCGTACCGGTGAGATCTCGGGGGTGCACGAAGGCAATGCGAGCACCTCGACCGCCCAGGCGCGGATGGGTGTCGATCAGGGCCGCATCCCTCGCAGTCAGGTGCGCAAGGGCGGCATCGATGTCCACGACGGCGAAGGCCACATGATGGAGACCTTCACCTCGTCGCTCTATGAACCGCCCCACCGCGTTGTCCGGTGACAGCGGCCGTATGAGCTGGATGAACGAGCCGCCGACGGGAATCATCGCCTCCTCCACGCCCTGCTCTTCGATGACCTCCCTGTAGAGGGGACGCACGTTGTATCGATCGGCATATCCGGCGATGGCCCCGTCGAGGTCCCTCACGGCGACGGCGGTGTGGTCGATGTTGAGCAGCTTCACGTCGACGACGATACCGCCGGGTGGAGGCCGCCGCCGTTCGGCCTGGTTGTGCCAGTCGGGATAGTCTTCCGATCATGAACCCGGTGATCCTCGGTTCGGCCCGCACGCCGATCGGCAGATATGGCGGCTCGCTTTCGGCGCTCCGGGCAGTCGACCTCGGCGGCAGCGCAATCGCTGCCGCAGTCCAACGCTCGGGTGTCGATCCTGCCGCCTTCGACGAGGTGATCTTCGGCCAGGTGCTCCAGGCAGGCGAGGGCCAGATCACCGCCAGGCAGGCGGCCGTGCGCGGCGGCCTGCCGATGACCGTCCCCTCGATCACCGTCAACAAGGTCTGCCTCTCGGGTCTCGCCGCAGTCGGGATGGCGGCCAGATCGATCAGGCTCGGCGACTCCTCGTTCGTGGTCGCAGGCGGGATGGAGTCCATGTCCAATGCGCCCTACGTGAGCAGGGAGACACGGTGGGGAGCTCGCATGGGCGACGTCGCCCTGATCGACGTGATGAACCACGACGGTCTGTTCTGCGCCTTCGACCACTGCTCCATGGGCGAGTCGTCGGACCACAAGAACGCCCGGCTCGGCATCTCCCGGGTGGCCCAGGACGAGTGGAGCGCACGGTCGCACGCCAGGGCGCAGACGGCGGCGGAAGGCGGCCTCTACGCCGACGAACTCGTCCCCGTATCCGTCCCGCAGCGGAAGGGCGACCCTGAAGTGGTCGACCGCGACGAGGGCATCCGGCCTGGCACGACCGCCGAGGGGCTGGGACGGCTGCGCCCCGCATTCACCGAGGACGGGACCATCACCGCAGGAAACGCCTCGCAGATCTCCGACGGTGCGGCGGCGCTGGTGGTGGCGGATCGAGCCGCAGCAGAGGCGAACGGCTCCCCCATTCTCGCCGAGATCATCGCGTACGGTCAGATCGGCGGAGTCGATGCCACCTTGCACGAACGCCCCGCCGAGGCGCTTCGAGTGGCCCTCCAGAAGGCCGGCATGACGACGAATGATCTCGACCTCGTCGAGATCAACGAGGCGTTTGCCGCGGTGGCGTTGTGGTCCGCCCACATGCTCCAACTCCCGGAGGACAGGGTCAACGTGAACGGCGGCGCGGTGGCGCTCGGACACCCGATCGGATGCACCGGGGGGAGGCTGCTCGTGACGCTGATCAACGCCCTTCGCCAGCGGGGCGGCGGGATCGGAGCCGCCTCCCTCTGTGGCGGCGGCGGCCAGGGCGATGCGCTGATCATCGAGGTGAACGGCTGACATGACCGTGATCTCCGACCGCAATCTCGGCCTCGATCTGGCCCGGGTGACCGAGACGGCCGCCATCGCCGCCGCCCGCTGGCAGGGACGGGGAGACAAGGAGGCCGCCGACCAGGCGGCCGTCGACGGGATGAGGGCCCACCTCGGCACCCTCGACCTCGATGGCACCGTGGTGATCGGGGAAGGGGAAAAGGACCAGGCCCCCATGCTTCACAACGGAGAGAAGGTCGGAAACGGCCAGGGACGGTCGGTCGACGTGGCGGTCGATCCCGTCGACGGCACCACCCTCACCGCGGGGGGCATGCCGGGAGCGGTGTCGGTCATCGCCGTGTCCGAACCGGGGACGATGTTTGCGCCCGGCTCCATGGTGTACATGGACAAGATCGCGGTGGGGCCGGAGGCGACGGGGTTGATCGACCTCGACGCCCCCGTGGCACACAATCTGGCACAGGTCGCCAAAGGAAAGGGCGAGGACGTCAACGACCTCACCGTCATCATCCTGGACCGACCGCGCAACCAGCACTACATCGACGCCGTCCGCCGGGCCGGGGCCCGGATCCGGCTCATCCGCGACGGTGACGTCCAGGGTGCCATCGCCACCGCATCCCGGGGGTCGGGCATCGACGTGCTGCTGGGAATCGGCGGCTCGCCCGAGGGTGTCCTCGCCGCGGCCGCCCTGCGCTGTATGGGCGGCGAGATCCAGGGACGGCTGTGGGCGAGGGACGACGGCGAGCGACGGTACGCCGCCGAGCACGGTTTCGACCTCGCCACGGTGATGACGATCACCGATCTCGTCGGTGGCGCCAATGTCAGCTTCGCCGCCACCGGCGTGACCACCGGAGAGTTCCTCCGCGGGGTGGACTTCCACTCCAACGGCGCCGTCACCCATTCGGTGATGATGCGCTCGCGGACGGGTTCTGTCCGCTACATGGACACGTACCACAACCTCGAGAAGCTGCGGGCGGCGTACGCAGTGGAGTTGGGGTAGCCGGGGTTCCCCCGCGCTCACTCCGGGGCGGGATCGGCGGCTCGCTCCAGGATGAACCCGTATTCGAACGGGGTGACGGGCTGAACCGACAGCCGCGACCGGTTGAGCAGAACCATGTCCGCCAGTTCGGGGCACGAGCGGAGTTCGGGGAGGCTCACCATCCGGGGGAGCTTCTCGACGAATCGCACATCGACCATCAGCCAGCGAGGGTCGTCTGGATCCGACGCCGGGTCGTGGTAGGCGGAGGACGGATCGAACTGGGTGTGGTCGGGATAGGCCTCGCTGACGACCTCCGCCACGCCCACCACTCCGGGCGGAGCGGCATTCGAGTGATAGAAGAGACAGCGATCGCCGATCGACATCTGGTCGCGCATGATGTTGCGCGCCTGGTAGTTCCGGATTCCATCCCAGTGCTCTGTGCCGTCCCGTTGCAGATCATCGATCGAATAGGCATCGGGCTCTGACTTGATCAGCCAATACCGCATGGACTCCTGTGTAGCAGCAACGGCCCCGGTCTCGGGCCTCGGGTCTCGGGTCTCGCTCCCTGCCCGAACGTGAGACGTGCGACGTGAGACGTGCGACGTGAGACGTGTGACGTGAGACGTGCGACGTGCGACGTGAGACGTGCGACGTGCGACGTGAGACGTGCGACGTGAGACGTGAGACGTGTGACGTGCGACGTGTGACGTGAGACGTGAGACGTGAGACGTGCGACGTGTGACGTGTGACGTGAGACGTGCGACGTGAGACGTGCGACGTGAGACGTGAGACGTGAGACGTGAGACGTGAGACGTGTCCGGTCACGGTCCCAGGCCGTCGATCGCCTCCACCAGGCTGTGCACCACCCGGACTCCCATCGCCTCGAGTGCGTCCCGGTGATGGGACCCGTTGTCCACCAGCACGCACCTGGCTCCGACGTGGGCAGCTGCGACGGCATCGTCAGGCGTGTCACCCACGACCAGCACCGACTCCGGGTCCTCCCCCAGGATCAGAAGGCGAAGGTGGGCCTCGAGGTAGGCGGCCTTGGCATCGCCGGGGGGACCGCGCAGTCCGTCGATCCGATCGAAGTAGCCGGAGATCCCCATCCGTTCCACCAGCGGAACGAGCTCGGAGTGAGGGAACATCGAGAGCAGCGACTGGGTCACACCCTTGGACGCCAGCGAGTCGAGGGCCTGGCGGGCGTCGGTGGTGAGCCGGGCATGATCGAGCAGCGCCCGGTAGCCGTCGTGGAACCGGCGGTCCAGTTCCTCCCACTCGTCTGGCCCCAGCTCGCGGCCGAGGAACGCGTCGTAGAAGCGCTTCACCGGTCTCGTGTAGTGATTCCGGTAGTCATCGGTGGTCACGCGGCGGCCGGTGAGCGGTTCGAGTCCCCGATTGACCGCCTGAAGAACGATCGGGAGGTCGTCGAAGAGCGTCCCGTTCCAGTCCCACACCACGTGTCGCATGTCCGCCAACATAGGGCTGGCAACATAGGTCCGGATTGACCTGCACCGCCGGCTCCGCGAGGTTTAGGCTCAAAACATGCCGGCCCACATCAACCATGGGTGACGACACCGCCACCGCTCGGCCGGGCAAGTGGATGTCCGGAGCCCTCGCCTACCAGCGATTCGCCGACCGATTCTCGGAGTGGATGGGCAAGGCATCCCAGTACGCCGTGATCGTCACGGTGGTGGTCGGATTCACCAACGTCGTCCTGCGCTACACCGGCCAGCTCGCCGGGGTCCGGCTCACCAACAACGGCCTGATCGAGGCGCAGTGGTACCTGTACTCGCTGATCTTCCTGTTCGGCTTCGGCTACATCCTCAAACACCAGGTGAACGTGCGAGTCGACTTCTGGTTCGCCAACCAGCCGCGCCGGCGCAAGGCATGGATCGACATCATCGGACACACCATCTCGCTGATCCCGTTCTGTCTCATCGCCATCTGGGTCTCGGTCCCCCAGGTTCGCACCTCGTGGGCGCTCAACGAGCAATCGCCCGACCCGAGCGGCCTGCCGAGGGCGCCGATCAAGACCATGATCATCGTCGCCTTCGTCCTCCTCCTCGCACAGGCGATCGCCGAGATGGTGAAACTCGTTGCGGTGCTCCGAGGGCTGGAGAGCTACGTCGACAGCGACGAGACCGACGTCCCGATCCGGATCGAGTGAGGAAGGAGGACCGCATCCGTGGGTGAGTGGCTGGCGATCATCATGTTCGCCCTCTTCCTCGTGCTCATCCTTTCCGGATACCCGGTGGCGTTCTCGTTCGCAGGAACCGCGATCGTGTTTTTCGCAATCGGGTACGTGATGGGCGAGATCGACACGTTCGTGCTGAACGGGCTGTTCTCGAAGTGGTTCGGGGACTCGGTGTCCAACTTCACCTTCCTCGCCATTCCGTTCTTCGTGTTCATGGGGGCAGTGTTCGAGAAATCGGGTCTCGCCGAACGACTGCTGACGACCATCGGAATGCTCATGGGTCCGCTCAAGGGCGGCATGGCGGTCGCCGTGGTCTTCGTCGGCACCCTGCTGGCCGCAGCGACCGGTGTGGTTGCGGCCACCGTCATCGTCATGGGCCTGCTGTCGCTTCCCGTGATGGTGAAGTACAACTACGACCACAAGCTGGCCACCGGGGTCATCACCGCCTCCGGCACCCTCGCCCAGCTGATCCCGCCCAGCCTCGTCCTCATCGTCCTCGCCCAGTTCCTGCCCGTGTCGGTGGGCGAACTGTTCGCAGGAGCCCTGATCCCGGGGGTGATGCTTGCCTTCATCTACGCCAGTTACGCGGTGGCGCTCGCCTACGCAAAGCCGGGCACCGCTCCTGCCATCCCCAAAGAGGAGCGCACGATTCGCGGCGTGGCGCTGATCAAGGAGACCGCCGTGTCCGTGTTTCCGCCGATCATCCTGATCTTCTTTGTGCTCGGTTCGATCTTCTTCGGCATCGCCACCGCGTCGGAGGCGGGAGCCGTGGGTGCGTTCGGCGCGGTCGTGCTGGCCATCGCCTACCGCAACTTCTCGTGGGAGCTCGTGAGGGAGGCCGCCCGCTCCACGGCCAACATCACCAGCCTCGTCCTGCAGATCCTGTTCGCATCGACGTTCTTCGCCCTCGTGTTCGACCGACTCGGCGGCCAGGGTCTCATCACCGACTGGCTGACGGCGCTCCCCGGCGGGTTCTGGGGGTTCATCATCGCCTCGAACATCATCGTGTTCCTGCTCGGCATCAACCTCGAGTTCCTCGAGATCTCCTTCATCGTGATGCCGCTCTTCGTCCCGGCCGCCCTTCTCCTCGGGGTCGACCTGGTGTGGTTCTCGGTGATGATGGCCATCAACCTGAACATGGCATTCATCTCACCTCCGGTCGGGTTCAGCTTGTTCTACCTCCAGTCGGTGGCGCCGCCAGAGGTCAAGACCGCCGACATCCACAAGGGTGCCCTCCCGTTCATGGCACTGCAGATCTTCGGGTTGATGGTGGTGATGTTCGTCCCAGAGACGGTGACCTGGTTGCTCAGCGTGTTCGAGCTCCGGGAGGCGACCGCCACCTTCCAGATGCCACCTGGGTCTCTCGCCACCCGATTGGGGTCCTCGATCGGCGCGCTTGGGGTGCTCGGGGTCCTGTGGGCCATCGTCGTTCGCAGCCGGTACAACCGCAGCGTCCGCCTCGCTCGCTGAACCGGCCTCCAACGCGATGGGGCCCCGGAATCCGGGGCCCCATCTGCTCGAGTGCGAGCTGGATCAGAACTGCGAGTCGTAGTCCAGGTAGGACTTCTCGGCCAGCGCGAACCAGTCGCGTGCGCCCTTCCGGAATGCGACCCAGTTGTCGAAGATGCCCTTGAAGTCCGGATCGGCGGCGCCGTACTCGTCGTACAGCTCGAAGGCCGCCTCCTCCGCCGCCCGGAGCACATCGTCCGGGAACGGCAGCAGCGTCACATCCGAGTTCTCGATGATCGACTGCAGGGCCGGCGGGTTCAGGGCGTCGTACCTCGACATCATCGAGACGTTCGCCTGGGCGGCGGCGGTCTTGATGACCTCCTTGTACTCCTCGGGGAGGCTGTTCCAGCCCTGCTCTCCTTCGAGCGGGATCTGCACCTCGAGTGAGGGGCCCGGCTCCCACCATCCCGGGTAGTAGTAGAAGCGGGCCACCGACTGGAAGTCCAGCTTCGTGTCGTCGTAGGGGCCCACCCATTCGGCGGCATCGATCGCTCCGGTCTGCAACGACTGGAAGATCTCACCACCGGGGATCACCTGCACCGTGGTGCCGAGCCGCTCGAACACCCTCCCGCCA
The DNA here is from genome assembly GCA_036525795.1 of Acidimicrobiia bacterium. GTDB lineage: Bacteria > Actinomycetota > Acidimicrobiia > Spongiisociales > ZC4RG35 > DATCZS01. Next base: position 19,884 of record DATCZS010000140.1, read on the forward strand.
AGACCGGGGATACGCATCTTCAGACCCTGGAGGTCGGCGATGCCGGTGATCTCCTTGTTGAACCAGCCGCCCATCTGCACACCGGTGTTGCCGGCGGGGAACTGGATGACCCCGAACTTGTCGGCGTAGTAGTCCTGCATCAGCTCGAGGCCGCCGCCGTCGTAGAGCCAGGCATTCTGCTGGCGGGCGTTGAGCCCGAAGGGGAGCGCCGTGCCGAAGGCCGTGACGTTGCTCAGCCCGACGTAGTAGTACGAGGCGGTGTGGCCCGCCCGGATGGAACCGGCCTGGGCCGATTGCAGGATCTCGAGCGCAGGCACGACCTCGCCACCCGCCCGGGCATTGATGGTGAACTTGCCCTGGGTCATCGCCGTGACCCTCTCTGCGAAGGTCTGAGCACCTCCGAAGATCGTGTCGAGCGACGTCGGCCAGCTCGTGGCGAGGTCCCACGTCAGCTCGGGAAGGTCGCTCGCTCCCAACGCCTCATCGAGGTCCTCGTCACCAGTACTGCACGCCGCCAACGCCGCCGCGCCAAACGCGCCTTTGGCGGCAAGACTCAGGAACTGTCGTCGTTCCACTGCTCCTCCTCCGCAATCGCGATACGGGCGCCGCACCGCCCGCTGCGGCAAAGGTAGTGGGAGCACCCACGCCGACCGCGGCGAAAACAGGGTATTTCCCTCAGCCTTCTGCCTCCGCCAGGACACCGTCGAGGAGGGGGGCAACAGCGCCCCAGGCGTACCGGGTCATCGCAGGGGCGGTCACCGCAGCCAGCTTCAGGCGGGCCTCCCGACTCGCAATGACGGTGGCCAGCGCATCGGCGAGGCGTCCCTCGGGGTAGAAGACCTGTGCGTGGACCGCAGCCGGAATGATCTCGGGATACGACAGGCGATCGGGCAGCACCGGAACCGCGCCGGCCGCCACCGCCTCCACGACGCTGATGCCGAAGAACTCCTGCAGCGCCGTCGAAACGACCACGTCTGTCTGGTTGACCAGGCTCCGATAGCGGTCGAGCGGAGCGTGGCCGAAGGCCACGACCCTGTCGCCGAGCAGGTGACGGGCTCGGGCGAACCCGGGAGCGACATTCCCGAAACTCGCCCCGCACAGCGCCAGTCGGAAATCGAGGTCAGGGGCGACGTCCACGATCGCCCGGAGGAACTCCTCGGGGTTCTTGTCGTGCTCCCACCGATGGTTCCAGAGGACCAGCGGAGGAGAAGACTTGCTCGGGCGAATCCACGACAGGTCGACACCGACCGGCACGACCCGGGATCGCTCCCGAACCTCTTCCACCAGATGCCCGTGCCGGTGATCCGGGAACTGGCGCAGCAGCCGGGGCAATTCGTCGAAGAAGGACTCCCGGTGATACTCGGAGTTGAACACACACACGTCGGCCGCCAGCGCCGACGTCCAGTTGGTGAACGCGTAGGAGAGGTCCGGCTCGAGTTGGGGGCTGTCGGGATAGGTGAGCTGGGACTCGTGCAGGTAGAGCACACTCGGCACCGGCGCCCATGACCGTGGCAGCAGGCCGCGCAGCCCGGCCAGGTCGACCATGTCGGTGGCGAGGATCACGTCGGGTCGATAGCCGCGACCTGCCAGACCGGCAGCCCGCTCGGCCAGTGTGACGAACCCACCCCTCATCCGCCATCGCCACCAGCGTGCCGGCAGCGTCATCAGCTCCACTTCGAAAGCCGAATGCGCCCGGTAGCCCTCGGCCCACGCCCGATGCGACCCACCGAAGTACGGCTCGACGACCAGGACCTGCATCGGGCAAGTGTCGAGCGTTCCCGCCGCCCGGGCAACCCGGCGATCAGGCGGCTGCCTGGCACAGCGGGTGTGAGACGTGAGACGTGCGACGTGAGACGTGAGACGTGCGACGTGAGACGTGTGACGTGTGACGTGTGACGTGTGACGTGAGACGTGAGACGTGTGACGTGAGACGTGCGACGTGTGACGTGAGACGTGCGACGTGAGACGTGCGACGTGCGACGTGCGACGTGAGACGTGAGACGTGCGACGTGTGACGTGTGACGTGTGACGTGAGACGTGAGACGTGCGACGTGAGACGTGCGACGTGAGACGTGAGACGTGCGACGTGCGACGTGCGACGTGCGACGCCCCCTACAGCTCCATGCGGCCGGCGAGTGCCCGGCCCAGCGTCAGCTCGTCTGCGTAGTCGAGATCTCCGCCCACGGGGAGGCCGCTGGCGAGGCGAGTCACCTTGATCCCCCGCGGCTTGAACTCCCTCGCCAGGTACATCGCGGTGGCGTCACCCTCCATGGTGGGGTTCGTGGCGATGATCAACTCGGTGATCGTCTCCGAGTCGATCCGCTCGCGCAGTTCCGGGATCCGGAGCTGGCTCGGGCCGACTCCCGCGATCGGGGAGAGGGCGCCGCCGAGCACGTGGTAGCGGCCCCGGAATTCCTGCGTCCTCTCCACCACGACGATGTCCTGGGGCCGTTCGACGACGCAGACCACCTCCACCTCGCGCCGAGCATCGCGACAGATGGCGCACTCCTCCGCCACCGTCACGTTGAAGCAGCGCCGGCAGTGGCGCACCTGATCGCGCAGATCGAGTACCGCCTGTCCCAGCCGCCTCGCATCGGTCTCATCGATGCTCAACAGGTGGAATGCGATCCGCTGTGCGGACTTCTTCCCGACCCCGGGGAGCCGGGACAGTTCGTCGACCAGACGCTGGAGCGGCCCTTCATACATCAGCCGAGCAGCCCGCCCAATCCTCCGGCCAGACCGCCAAGACGGCTGTCGGCCTCCTCGGCGGCGGCGCGCATGGCCGCGTTCACCGCCACCACCACGAGGTCCTGCAGCATCTCGACATCGCCGGGGTCGACCACTTCGGGGTCGATCTCGATGGACACCAGCTCGTTCGACCCTCTCACCACGGCCTTCACGGCGCCGCCCCCGGCCGACCCTTCGAAGGTCCGGTCGGCAAGCTCGGCCTGCGCGGACATCAACTGCTCCTGCATCTGCTGAGCCTGCTTCAACAACTGCTGCATGTTGGGTGGGCGGTTCATGGAACGACTCCCGATCGAGTGGCGCGGTGCTCGGCTCAGCGTACCGGGCGGCAGGCGAAAGCCCGGACGACCCGAGCCCTCCTCGCGGGTCGCCCCACGGCGGTCCACGACCGCCGCAACCGTGCCCGCCCGGAATGCGGAGGAGGGATCCGCGTCACGCGGGCACCGTCGCACTGCCCCGACGGCCGGTCAGCTCCCACGGCCCGGTTCGTCGAAATCCTCCACCACGATCCCGCCGAGTTCGTCTGCGACGAGCTTGAACGGATCGGTCAGGTCGGCGGGCGCCTCGGCGAGCGCCTCCTTGTCCGGTGGAGACTCCTCGTCACCGTCCTGGGGGGCAGGCCGGGAAGGCGCATCCGGGCCGGATGCCTCGTCTGCCCCCGGGCCGTCGCCCCGGAACTCGACCTGCACGGATCCGCCGAGGAGGTCACCGGCCTTGGTGGCGACCACGGCTGCCACGGCCGGATCGGTCTGAAGGGCATCGAGGTGAAACTGATGCCGGACGCGGACCACAAGCGTGTTGCCTTCCACCGCGGCCGGCTCGGTTTCGCGGAACAGCGCCCACCGCCGGGCGCCGAGCAGCTCCCGAAGCCCGCCGAAGAGACCCGGCCATATCGATTGGAACTGCTCCAGGCTCACGACGGCCGCGGGAGCGGGCGGCAACGGATCGCCGACGAGTGGGGTGAGATCGGGCTCCGGTTCGCCTTCCGGCTCTGCCACCTGTGGTATCACCGGCGAGAGCGGACGGGGTTCCGAAGCACCGGCGAGCGCAGGTGCCGGCTCCTCCGACGATGGAGCCGGCGTGACCACGGGAGCAGGCTTCGGCTGCGGGGTGGATCCCTTCACCTGTCGCTCGAGCCGTTCGATGCGCGAGGTGAGCGCATCGGAATCCGACGATGCCTCCGGTCGGGTCAGCTTGATGATGGCCAGTTCGAGCATCAGTCGCTCTTCCCGGCCCTCACGCAGCTTGATCAGCGCGTCCCCCAGCAGATCGAGCGCTCGCAGTACGTCCGAGGTCGGCAGTTCGCCCGCCGCTCTGCGCCAGCTGTCGAGGATCTCCTCCGGCTCGTCCGCCACCTCTGCGAGGTTGGGCGCGTAGTGGGCGAGGAACACCCCGCGGAAGAACCCGACCGCCTCTGACACGAAGCGTCTCAGGTCGACCCCCTGGGACGCCAGCCGCGCCACGAGTTCAAGGCCATCGCGAACCTTCTCCTGGGCGATCGCCGTGGCCAGCCGCGAGAACGCCTCGGCGTCCGCCAGGCCCAGCGCCCTCGAAACGCCGGAAAGGTCGACGGTCCCGTCTCCGAGGGCTGCCACCTGTTCGAGAAGGCTGAGCGAATCCCTGACGCTTCCTCCCGCATGCCGGGCGACCGAGACGAGCGCCGCCGGTTCGGTGCGGAATCCCTCCAGATCGCTGATCCGCGAAAGGTGGGCGGCCAGCGACTCGACCGACACGGCGTGGAAGTCGAAGCGCTGCGCCCGACTCCTGATCGTGTCGAGCAGCTTGTACGGCTCCGTCGTCGCCAGCACGAAGTGCACATGGTCGGGAGGTTCCTCGAGCGTCTTCAAGAGGGCGTTTCCGGCGGCCTTGGAGAGCATGTGCGCCTCGTCCAGGATGAACACGCGCCGGGCGTTCCCGCTCGATGCCACCGTCGTCACGCTGATGCGCATCTCGCGGACGTCGTCGACCGAGTTGTGGCTGGCCGCGTCGAGTTCCATGACGTCGAGCGACGAACCTTCGGTGATCGCCACACACGCGGAACAGGAGTTGTCCGGCGAACCGTCCGGGTTGCGGTTCTCACAGTTGAGTGCCTTGGCGAGGATCCGGGCGGTGGTGGTCTTGCCGGTCCCCCTGGGTCCGGCGAAGAGGTACGCATGCGCGACGTGTCCGTCGGCGACCTCGCGGGCGAGCGTCGTGGTCACGTGACCCTGACCGATGACGTCGTCGAAGTTCTGGGGGCGGTATTTCCGGTAGAGCGCCTGATAGTCCATCAGAGGTGCGATGGTAGGCAGCGAGACGGGGCTTCGTCCCCGGGCGGCGCCGTCTACTCCTCCACCGGGAGCCCCCGGTTGGAGTGCGAGTGAGGTGGATTCGCCGGACGGTGGGCCGGGTCGTCGAGGAACACGACTCCATCGGCGTGGAGCAGGCCGGCACCGTAGGCCGCGGAGAGGTGGTCGGGGGTCAGCACCTGGCGGGGAGGCCCGGTGGCAACCACCCTTCCGGAGAGCAGCACGACGTGGTCAGACACCGACGCCTCGGCCAGATCGTGAGTGGTGAGGACGACCGTTCGTCCCTGGTCCGCCTCTTCGTGGATGACTCCATCGATGGTCTCGGCGGAGACGATGTCCAGGCCGGTCAAAGGCTCATCGAGCAACAGCATGTCGCGATCCTGCGCGAGGCCCTGGGCGACGAACACCCGCTGACGCTGACCACCGGACAATTCGTGCAGGTGGCGCGGCCCGAGGTCTGCGATTCCCATCCGATCGAGGGCGGCGTCGATGGCGGCCCGGTCGTCCCGGGTGAAGCGCCCGAACACCCCTCGAGTCGCATACCTCCCCATGGCGACGACCTCTCGGACCGTGACGTGCATCATCTCGTTGACCCGCGCCGACTGAAGCACGTAGGCGATCCGCCGGCGAACCTCTCCCGGCGCCGCGCCGAACGCCTGGATCGACCCGCGGTCGGGCTCCGAGAGGCCTGCGATGAGGTTCAGCAACGTGGACTTCCCCGAGCCGTTCGGCCCGATCACCGCGGTGATCTTGCCGACCGGGACCGAGAAGTCTGATGCGGAGATGGCCACACGATCGCCGTAGCGGAACTCGACGCCGGTCGCGACCACGGCGTTCATCGCGCACACCGGCCGCACCTGCCCTGGATGTCGAGGGTGTGCCCGCCCGCCACGAACCCCTCCGGCAGTCTGGAGGTGCCGGCGATTCGCTCCAGGGCGCGCTCCTGGTCGTCGGTGAGAGCCACATCCTCCATGAGTCCGCATTCGACACACGTGACGTGGTGGTGGTGCCCGCTGAGCCATTCGGCCAATTCGAAGCGGGCCACTCCGCCGGGTCCATGGTGGGTCTCGACCACCCCGGCGCCGTCGAGCACGGTCAGGGTCCGATAGAGGGAAGACACCGGCACACGACCGGCCAGGACCTCGCCGAGGTGCGCCACCGTCACCGGGCCTGCCGCCCGTCCCAACTCCTGGATCACGGCCCGTCTTCCGGCGGTGAACCGAATCCCGCGCTCGGTGAGACGCTCGCGGATGGTTCGATCTCGATCTCTGCGGTGGTCGACGTGGGCCATGAAAGGAAGAAGTCGGGTTGGTTTGAGACTGATTCTCATTCTAATGTACGTTCTCCTGGTGTGCGTCCCCGTATCCGAGGATCTGCGATGCAGTACCGACTCAGGATCCTGACGGCCATGGCCCTGCTGGCCGTCTCCGCCTCCGCCTGCGCGGCAGACGACGACGCGCCTCCGGCCGCGGCGAGCATCGTCGTCACCACCACCGTGCTCGGCGACGTCGTCCAGCGGATCGTGGGGACCGACCTCTCGGTCGAGGTGCTCGTCCCTGCAGGTGTCGACCCACACGAGTTCCAGTTGTCGGCTCGACAGATCGCCGGCCTGGCACGGGCGGACCTGGTCGTCGCCAACGGGCTGGGGCTGGAACAGGGAATGGAGGATGCACTGTCATCCGTCGCCGACGACGGCGTGCCGGTCCTCCGGGTGGCAGAGCTGGTCGACCCGGTGCCTTTTCGAGCTCATGGCCACGGCGACGAGGACCACCCTGGCGGCGACGCAGGTGCCCTCGACCCCCATGTGTGGATGGACCCCCTTCGAATGGCCGAGGCCGCACGCATCGTCGCATCCGAGATCGCGTCCGTGATCGACGACAGGATCGACTGGACCGGCCGGGGAGAGACCGTCGCCGGCGAGATCCTGGCCATGCACGGGCAGCTGGAGGCGCTGCTGGCGACCATCCCGGAGGAGCGCCGCCTGCTCGTCACGAACCACGACGCACTCGGCTACCTGGCCGACCGATACGGGTTGGCCGTGGTGGGAGTGATCATCCCCGGAGGCAGCACCCTGGCAGAGCCCAGCTCCGCCGAACTGGCCGGGCTGGTCGCCACCATCCGCCAAACCGGCGCTCCGGCGATCTTCGCCGACACCACCGACGCTTCCAGCCTGGCGGAGGCCATCGCCGCCGAAGTGGGTGGCTCGGTGCCCGTGATCGACCTGTACACGGGCTCGATCGGGGAGGCGGGGACGGGTGCCGACTCCTACACGGGCATGATGCTCGCCAACGGCCGGCGCATCGCCGCTGCACTGGGCGGGACACCGTAGGCTTCCTGGCGTGGACTGGCTCACCGAACCCTTCGCGCTGGCGTTTCAGCAACGGGCCCTGGTCGCGGGTGTCCTGGCGGCCATCACCACGTCCACCGTCGGCACCTGGGTGGTGATTCGCGGGATGTCGTTCATGGGCGATGCGCTCGTCCACGGTGTCATCCCCGGGATCGCCCTGGGAGTCCTGTTCGGATTCGACCCGCTGATCGGAGCCGCCGTTGCGGCCATCGTCATGATCGGCGGGATCGAACTGGTGCACCGTCAGACGCGGTTCTCCGAGGACACCGGCATCGGCCTGCTGTTCGTGGGAATGCTGGCACTCGGCGTGATCTTCATCTCTCGGACCGACTCGTTCTCGGGCAGCCTCACCACCATCCTGTTCGGGGACGCCCTGGGTGTCACGGTCCGCGACATCGTCGTGCTGGCGGTGGTCGCCGTCATGGCGCTGGCGGCCTCGATCACCCTCTACCGTCCATTCCTGGCGCTCTCGTTCAACGAGGCAAAGGCCTCGCTGCTCGGTCTTCGCCCCGGCTTCGCCCACGTCGCCATGCTCGCTCTCATCACCATGGCGGTGGTCGGCTCGTTCCGAACAGTCGGCACCCTGTTGGTGTTCGGGCTTCTCGTCGGACCGCCGGCGACCGCTGCGCTCCTCGTTCGCCGCGTTCCGACGATGATGCTCGCTGCGGTCGGGCTCGGCGTCGCCGCCGTCGTCCTCGGGTTGATGATCAGCTTCCATGCCAACACCGCCGGATCGGCGACGATGGCCACCGTGTCCATCGCCGGGTTCTTCCTCGTCCTCGCGGTGAGAGCGGCCACCGGCCGCAGAGCACCGTGAGCCCTGAGCCGGGTAACGGTTCAGAATGCCCCTGAACCATCCGATACGGAGCAGCGTGAAGACGGGCATCTCTGAGGAAGCGCGGGCATCCGCGCGTACGCACGATGACGCAGCCGTGTGGGCGGACGGGCTGGTTCGGCGGTTCGGGAAGACCACCGCCGTCGACCGCCTCGACATCCGCATCGCCCCGGGTGAGTTCTACGGCCTGTTGGGGCAGAACGGGGCGGGCAAGACGACCACCATCAAGATGATCGTCGGTCTGCTGCGCCCCACCAGCGGTTCCGCCGGGATCGGAGCCTTCGACACGTGGAAGGAGCCGGTCGAGGTGAAGCGGCGCATCGGCGTGCTCCCCGAAGAGTTCAACCTGTACGAGCGCCTCACCGGGGCCGAACTCCTCGACTTCACCGCGGCGATGCACGGGTTGTCCCGCCAGGAAGCGATCGAACGCCGGGACGAGCTCCTCGAGCTCCTCGATCTGACCCCAGACGCCTCGAAGCTGGTGGGCGACTACTCGCGGGGCATGCGGAAGAAGGTTGCGCTGGCCGCCGCCATCATCCACCGTCCAGACGTGCTCTTTCTCGACGAGCCGTTCGAAGGGGTCGACGCCGTCAGCGCCCGGCTCATCCAGCAGCTCCTCATCCGCTTCACCGCCCAAGGGGCCACGATCGTGTTCTCTGCCCACGAGATGCACCTCGTGGAACGGCTGTGCACCAGGATCGGGATCATGATCCGGGGGTCCCTGGCCCTCGAGGACACCCCTGGGGGAATGTGCGAACGGATGGGAGTCGGCTCGGTGGAAGACGCCTTCATCGCCGCCGTCGGCGGCTCGACCGACGCCGGAGAGATCTCGTGGTTGCACGGCTCGCCTGGCTGAAGTCCCGCCTCCTCTGGAACGGGCTCCGGGCCGATTGGCAGCGCCGCTTCGGCTTTCCGATCACCACACTCGCCCTGGGATGGGGTGGATGGTTCCTCGCCTCGCGGTACCTGGAGACGTGGCGAGGGCTGGAGCCACAGGTCGCCGCGCAGTTCTCGCTGTGGGCGGCGCTCGGCCTCTACGTCGTCTGGGTGACCCTGCCGGTTGTGATCTTCCCGCTGGACGAGAACCTCGACCCCGCCCAGTTCGCACTGATGCCCGTGTCCGGCCCACGGCTCATCGCCGGGCTGGCGGTCTCGGCCCTCATCGCTCCCAGTGTCACGGTGCTGGCGATGACCCTCGGCGCCAACGTCGTGGCGTTCGCCGGCGCATGGGTGGCCGCCGTGGTGTCCGGGCTGCTCCTCCTGGCGATCCTGGTGGTGTCGGGACAGGCCTTCACCACCCTCGTCTCGGCGATCCTCCGCACCAGGAGAGGGCGGGACTTCGCGCTGTTGCTCATCGTGGGCATCGGCCTGTTCGCGTTCGGCGGACAGCAGCTGGTTCGCAACGCCATCTCACGCGACGGGCTCGCCGGGGCCGTCATGTCCCATTCGCTCGAAAGGTGGGCGTGGGCTCTCCCGCCGGTGGCCGCCCAGCGGGTCGCCACCGAGGCGGCGGCCGGACGCGCGGCTGCCGCACTCGGATGGGCCTTGGTGGCGACGGCCTGGATCGCAGCCCTGGCCTGGGTCTGGAGCACCCTCCTGCGCTGGATGCTCACCACGCCGGAGACGAAGGCGGGTCCGGGCAGGGCGAGGCGGGGGAAGGGACTGGCCGGCGGTCGCCGGTGGTCACCCGCGCTGGTGGTGACCCGAAAGGAACTCCGCTTCTATCTCCGCGACCCCCGTCAGCGGCTGGTGTGGACCGGAGCCGTGATCTTTCTCGGGCTGGGCGCGGCATCGGTTCTGGTGGGGAGCGGGGGGATGTCGGTGTTCAGGAATCAGCCCTGGCTTCCGCTGCTCGCCCCCGCCCTGGTGCTGTTCATCGGCCTTCCCATCGCCCTCAACTTCTTCGGATGGGAGCGCAACGCCGCCAGCTTCCTCTTCGTGCTGCCGGTCAAGCCACGCCAGCTCATCCTCGGAAAGAACCTGGCCGCCGCCACCGCACTCGGCTTGGAGACCGCCGCCCTTGCGCTGTTGCTGGCCTGGGCCAGCGGCTCGTGGGAGGTGCTGTGGGTGGTCCCAGGGTTCGCCGTGTGCGCCATCGCCTGCCAGCTCGCCGTCGGCAACCTCGTCTCTGTGATCGCTCCTCTCCGCCTCCCGCGGGAAGGGACGGACGTCTTCTCGCAGGCGACCGAACAGGGCTGCCTTGCGATGTCGGCCCAGCTCATCTCGTTCTTCGTCATCGGCCTGATGCTGGTGATCCCCTCCTCGGTCGCCGTGTTGACGGTGGCCTTCGGCAATCCCGTGCCGGCCTGGTTCGCCACCGTCTTCGCCGTCGTGTGGGGCTCGGTCTTCTACCTGCTGTCGTTGTGGATCTCCGGCAGGGTCCTGAGGAACCGCATGCCGGAGATCGTCAACTGGGTGCAGGTGGTCTGATACGCGGTCGTGTCACCCGGCCGTTGGTCCTCCCATTCGGGCCGTTTGCGACAAGACGGCCGGCCGGTGTGATGTCTACTCTCTGGGGTAGGTGGGCCATGGGCCCATCGATCACGAAAGGGAGGACCTATCACATGACCAAGCGCTGGCTTGTTCTGCTCGCGGTCTTCGCGCTCGTCCTGGCCGCGTGTGGCGGCGACGAGGCTGCGGAAGAGGAGTCGACCACCACCACGGCCGCTCCGACCACGACCACGACGGAAGCGACCACGACCACCGCCGAGCCGCTGCCTGAAATCGGTTCGGAAGAATTGCCGATCCAGGTGTTGTTCGTGCCCTCGGTGAGCGCCGAAGAGATCATCGCGGGTGGTGCGCTTCTCGACCAGACACTCACCGATGCCACGGGGCTCGAATTCGAAGTCAGCGTGGCATCTTCGTACGCGGCGACCCTCGAAGAGATGTGCGCCTCGCCCGATCGCACGATCGGCTTCATCCCCGCTCAGGGGTACGTGCTCGCCTCCGACCTGTGCGGGGTCGAGATCGCCCTGAAGTCGGAACGATTCGGCTACGACGTGTACTGGGCGCAGTTCATCGTCCCCCGCGACAGCGAAGTGGACTCGATCGACGACCTCGCAGGTCTCAAGTGGGCCTATGTGGAATCCACTTCGACCTCGGGGTTCCTGGTGCCGTCCGGGATCTTCGCGTCCGAAGGGATCGAGATCGGAGAGTCATTCGAAGCCGGAAGTCACGACGGAGTCGTGCGGGCGGTGTACGGCGGTGAGGCCGACTTCGGCACCACGTTCTACAGCCCATACACCGACGTCGACGGCAAGAGCGCGTGGGACAACGTTCCGGCGAACGCAGACGTGCCGGACGCGTCCACGTGCGGGGTCGTCGCCGAAGGAGCCGACGAGGGACGCTTCGGCGCAGGTGACCTCGTGTGTGGCGACGTAGAGGTGCGAGATGCGCGCCGCAACATCCGCTCGGAGGCGCCGGACGTCATCCAGAAGGTGAAGATCATCGACCTCTCGGATCCCATTCCCAATGATGGAATGGCGTTCGGGCCCGAGTTCCCCGAGGACCTCAGGTCGGTGATCGTCGATGCCATGCTCGACTTCGCCGCAAGCGATCCCGAGGGATTCGCCACGGCGTTCGACGCATACAGCTGGGACAACGTGCTGCCCACCAACGACAGCGAGTTCGACTCCATTCGAGCCCTGCTGCAGGCACTCGGCTATTCGCTGGCGGATTTCCAGGGCTGACCTGGACGACCGACCATCGAGTCGCGGTGGGGGGGGGGGGGGG